>NZ_JBHTJF010000012.1:0-36706 GCF_042675605.1 Savagea faecisuis | reverse complement strand
AAGAGGTCACACCTGTTCCCATACCGAACACAGTAGTTAAGCTCTTTAGCGCCGATGGTAATTGGGGGTATCCCCCTGTGAGAGTAGGACGTTGCCAAGCTTATTTTATTTAATGGTCCCGTAGTGTAGCGGTTAACATGCCTGCCTGTCACGCAGGAGATCGCGGGTTCGATTCCCGTCGGGACCGCCATTATATGAAAATGTCAACCGATTCTGTAAAGAGTCGGTTTTTTTTATGGAAAAAAATAAAAAAGATGCGTATTCTTATAGAAGAGTAGATTGAAAATAGAGAGGAGTTTCTGAATGAAACGACAACATACTGTATCTTCTCTTGAGGAAACAAGAAGATTAGCAGAAACCTTCGCTCAATATGTGCAACCTCATATGGTCATCACATTAGAAGGAGATTTAGGTGCGGGAAAAACAACGTTCACACAATTTTTAGCGGACGCTTTGGAAATCGTGGAAGTTGTGAATAGCCCTACTTTTACAATTATGAAGAGTTACCATTCAGGGGTTCTTCCTTTACATCATATCGATGCTTATCGATTAGAAGGTTCTCAAGAAGATTTAGGATGGGATGAAATCTTTACGGATGCCGCACTCGTCATTGTTGAATGGGCACAGTTTATTGAAGAAGAATTACCAGAACAACGTTTGCAATTATCGATTCGCTACGTAGATGAAACGACACGTATGATTGAATGTGTGCCGATTGGTGAGCGATATGAAACATTATGCCAGGAGGTTTTTGAATGATTTGGCTAGGCATTGAAACATCAAGTATGCCGTTATCGATTGCACTTATGAAAGATGACGACGTTTTAGTAGAATTGAATGAAGCGATGAACATAACGCATTCTCAAAGAGCGATGTCCGCGATTGATGAAGTATGTCGTCTCGCACAAATTCAACCGAAAGAGATCGAAGCGATTGCCGTATCAGAAGGTCCAGGATCGTATACAGGTGTTAGAATCGGTGTGACGCTTGCGAAAACATTAGCTTGGACGTTAAATGTTCCATTGGTAGGTGTTTCGAGTTTACAAGTGTTAGCAAGGAATGTTCAGTATGCGGAAGGAATCGTATTTCCTTATATTGATGCGCGTCGCGGGGCCGTATATGGCGGAGCGTATCATATGAAAGCTGGAGAAATTGTGGCGACTGTATTGGAAGAGCAACATATTTCAATGGAACAAGGCATCGAAAATATTCAAGCCTATTCGCAAGATTTAAATGTTTGGGCTGTTTCGGCGAGTCGTTCTTTTGATGAATCATTGAAAGAGACTTTTGGTGAACGTTTTCATCGTGTAGAAGAAGCATTTGCGTTACCGAGAGCTTCTCAAGTAATTCGACTGGCACAGGAGAAGATGAGTACCGCTTCTGTTCATACTTTCGTTCCCGAATATTTGCGCATGACGGAAGCTGAAACGAATTGGATGAAAGAGCAGAAGTCCAATGAGTGAGCTGAAAATTGTTCCGATGGAAGTAGCACATCTTGCGGGTGTTTTAGAAGTAGAGAAACAATCATTTAATGATCCGTGGACGGAAGAAATTTTTCATCATGAAGTGACGAATAATCCGTTTGCTTATTATGTGGTCGCTTTGCAAGGGGAAGAAGTCGTGGCCTACTGTGGGACGTGGATTGTCTTTGAAGATTGTCAAATTACGAATGTAGCGGTTCATCCTGCAAATCGTGGCCAAAAGATTGGCGATGCGTTAATGCGACATGTAATCGCACATTGTCAGTCAAATGAAGTAGACCGTATTTCTTTAGAAGTGCGTGTCTCGAATGAAGTCGCTCAAAATTTATATCGCAAATACGGATTTCAAGATGGCGGTATTCGAAAAAACTATTATACGGACGGTCCGACAACAGAGGATGCGCTCGTTATGTGGGTGGAGTTAACATGAATAAACAACCAATTTATATTTTAGGTATTGAAACGAGTTGTGATGAAACGGCAGCGGCTGTCATTAAAGATGGAACTGAGATCGTTTCGAATGTCGTTGCGAGTCAAATTGAAAATCAACGTCGTTTCGGTGGAGTCGTTCCAGAAGTAGCATCACGTTTACATGTGGAACAAATTACATTAGTGATTGAAGAAGCGTTACAACAAGCGAATTTACAACCGAGTGATTTACATGCGGTTGCGGTTACGGAAGGCCCAGGATTAGTGGGCGCTTTATTAATCGGAATCAATGCTGCAAAGGCATTCGCTTGGGCGAACGGTTTGCCAATTATCGGAGTGCATCATATCGCAGGTCATATTTATGCAAACCAATTAGTTACAGAAATGAAATTCCCTTTAATGGCGCTCATCGTCTCTGGAGGGCATACAGAGCTCATCTATATGGAAGAGCATGGGAAGTTCGAAAAGATTGGAGAAACGCGAGACGATGCAGCTGGAGAAGCGTATGATAAAGTTGCACGTGTCCTCTCTTTACCGTATCCAGGAGGTCCACATATAGACCAACTCGCTCAAACAGAGGGAGAAGCAGTTGATTTCCCGAGAGCTTGGTTAGAAAAAGAAAGTTATGACTTCAGTTTTAGTGGATTGAAATCAGCTGTTATTAATTATTCACATAATGTGAAGCAGCGCGGTGAACAATTAAATGCTGAAGCAGTCGCACGTGGTTTTCAACAAAGTGTAGTAGACGTATTGACTGAACGCACAGTTCGTGCAGCGAAAGAATACGATGTGAAACAAGTGATCGCAGCGGGTGGAGTATCAGCTAATCAAGGATTGCGTCATGCTTTGCAAAAAGAATTAGCAGAAGCGAATATTGAATTTTCCGTGCCTCCGATTCAATATTGTACAGACAATGCGGCGATGATCGGGGCAGCAGGTTATGAAATGTACCGAAAAGGGTGTCGCAGTGATTGGAAGATGAACGGGGAGCCAGGCAAAGCACTTACATCTTGGAGTCATTAAAAAATGATCTTTCCTCATATGAAGAGGAGAGATCATTTTTTGTTAAGCGAGAGTTGCGGCGCTTTCGTGTTCAGTAATCCATTCGATAATCGTATCTGCAATTTGAGATGCTAGGGAAAGATGAGAAGTGAATCCGACGCAGGAACAGTTCATTTCACCGAGAATATACTTGTCGCGTCCTTCCTCATCCGTATCTAAAATAAAATCAGCCGTCCATAGTAAAGGTAAGTCGTATCCGCCGAGCGTTTGTTGAATGAGAGGAAGGTCTTGTGAAAAGGATTGAATTAAACCGTCCCATAAAATCGGAGGATCGTAACGATACTGAGCTCCCGAAAATAAAGTAGCGCTAAACGCGTCTTGCGTATCGGCTGGTTTTTTATGAACGACATTGATCGGTGTATCACGCAACATGAGTAAGCGAATTTCTCCTTCTGTAATGCGTGGTAAAAATGGCATATCGATTAACATTCCATTTTCGCCAATAATATACTGCTCACAAAATGTCATAAAATCACTTAATGTATGATATTCGACGTGATTGTCTTTTGCTTCTGTACATTTCACTTGAGCATCTAAAGGAACTTCTGTTGCATCTTCCGCGAGTGGATGGACGAGTGATACACGCCAAATGCCTTCTCCTGTCGAGCCACGGTTTTGTTTTAATACACGTTCATTTTGTGCAAGCGATTTTGGAAACTGATGCGAGAAATCGATAATGTTGTAATAAGCGTACGTGTCTTCTGGAACAAGTGATGTATTTTTTAAATGAACGAGTGCATCTTTCGAGCCGTAGCCAATCATCGCATCGGGATGTGGCAATCCTAAAATGCCTTCTTCACACAGTGCACGCAACATATCGAAGTATTGAGCTTCTCCTTCTAAGTTCCCTGGATTAATACGTGAAACATAAGCAACGGCCTGCTGTTTTACATATTCAAAAATGTCATCGCGCTTTTCGACGTCAAAGAAAATCACTTCTGCCTCATATCCTTTTTCTTGAAGGGCATGAACCATCGGCATCGTATCGGGACGATGACCGTCAGGCCCCTTATCCGATCCGCCCTTCACTTCGAAAAAAATTACTTTTTTACTCATGTCGTTTCCTCCTCATAGTATGTAGTCATCTATAATATAAGAGGTTTTGTGAGAAGTAGATATACATAAATTGTAAAAGAAATGTAAAAAATAACGCGACAGCAAAAGAGCTATCGCGTTATTTCATATTATTCCATTTGTTCGAGCTGTTCGGTTGCTTCTAACCACTGTTCGCTCAGTGCATCATGTTGTTCTTGCTGCGCATCGATCGTTGTTTGGAGTTCAATCAGTTTCTCATGATCGTTTGCGAGAGCAGGGTCGTGCATTTGCTCATTCAGTTCATCGAGCTTTGCTTCGATTTCAGCCATTTCTCGTTCCACTCGGTCGACAATACGTTCGTATTTGCGTCGTTCTTTCTTTTGTTCACGACGCTCTTGTTTATGTTCTTCTTCGACTGTGGTCGGAGCAGCTTGTTCTTCAACTTGTAAAATATTTAAATCGATTAATTCTTCTTTTTTAGCGACATAATAGTTGTAATCACCTAAGTACTCGACGATACCAGTCGGTGTTAGTTCCATCACTTTCGTCGCCAGTCGGTTGATAAAGTATCGGTCATGGGAGACGAAGA
This sequence comes from Savagea faecisuis, assembly GCF_042675605.1. Taxonomy (NCBI): domain Bacteria; kingdom Bacillati; phylum Bacillota; class Bacilli; order Caryophanales; family Caryophanaceae; genus Savagea; species Savagea faecisuis. The sequence continues at coordinate 32,110 of NZ_JBHTJF010000012.1, read as the reverse complement.
GCAATGTTCCTGGGAAGTCGTCCAGTGCATTTTCGAGCACTTCTTTACTATCTAAGTCTAAATGGTTCGTCGGCTCATCGAGAATGAGTGTATTCGATTGTTCGAGCATAAGTTTAGCTAAAGAAAGTCGTGCTTTTTCTCCACCTGATAACGAAGCGACTGGTTTTTCGACATCATCGCCTGAAAATAAAAATCGTCCGAGCAATGTGCGAATATCTTTTTCTTGCATGAGGGGCCAATCGTTCCAAATCTCCTGCAAAACAGTGCCATTGCCAACGAGTGTCGCTTGTTCTTGGTCGTAGTAGCCAATTTCGACATTCGTTCCGTACCGAATAGAACCTGCAAGTGGTGTGTCGCGCTTGACGATAGATTTTAATAATGTCGATTTTCCGACGCCATTTGGTCCAACGATCGCAATGCGTTCTCCGCGGTATACGCGCATATCAATTTTTTCGGAGAGCACATTTTGCCCGTAACCGATCGCTAAGTCATCGACCGACAAGACGTCATTTCCGCTTTGTTTTTCAGTAGAGAAGGAGAATTGAGCAGAGCGTTCATCTCCATCAGGTGCGTCCATCCATTCTGTTTTATTCAATACTTTTCTGCGGCTTTTTGCCATTTTAGAAGTGGATGCTCGTGCGATATTTTTTTGAATGAATTGCTCGAGTTTTGCTTTTTCAGTTTGTTCCCGTTCGAAACGTTTCATATCGCGCTCATACGTCTTCGCTTTTTCATCTAAGTAGAAGCTATAGTTTCCAGGATATTTCGTCACTTCATTACGGGCAATTTCATATGTAATCGTCGTAATTTGATCGAGGAAATAGCGGTCATGAGACACGATTAAAATGGCTCCTTCATACGAAGCTAAATATTTTTCAAGCCAACTTAATGTTTCAATATCTAAATGGTTTGTCGGCTCGTCCAATATGAGAAGTTTCGGATTTTGAAGCAACATTTTCGCTAAGGCGAGCCGCGTCTTTTCTCCACCTGAAAGTACGTTGACCGGTCGCTCGTAATGCTCCGGATAAAACTGCATGCCGTGCAAAATCGAGCGAATGTCCGATTCGTATTGATAGCCTTTATTATTTGTGAAGTCGACTTGAATCGCATCATATGCTTTGAACACTTCATCGTAAGCTTCTTGATCCGTTTGAGGATTTAAATTCGCCATTTGCTGTTCGAGCTGACGCATTTGTTTTTCCATTTGTCGAACTGGTTCGAAGACAGTAAGCATCTCATCCCAAATTGACAGTTCTGAATCGATATGAGAGTGCTGTTCTAAGTAGCCGACTGTAATATCTTTCGGAATGATTATATCGCCTTCGTCATAGGACATTTCTCCAGCGATTATTTTTAATAATGTTGATTTTCCAGCGCCGTTACGACCGACTAATGCGACACGGTCTCGGTGTTGTACTTCGAGCTGTGCATTTTCGATAATCGGGACGCCAGAAAATGATTTCGTTAAACGATTAACTTGTAAAACGATCATCGTCTTTTCACCTCTATCCTTTCTAAGTTTATCAAAATAACCCGAAAGTCTCCATCTAAAATCATCGTGGCAACATGTGTTGAAATTGTGTAACTTTACAACTTGAAAACGGTACTGTACGATAGAAACGTTAATATGGACGTATCAGGAGGAAGATCATGAAACAAACGCAAAAAGTTCCTGAAGCGACATCGAAGCGGTTGCCGATTTATTATCGGATTTTGCAGAAGTTTGAACAAGCAGGAAAAAAGCGTGTTTCTTCTAATGAATTGAGTGAAGTATTGAAAGTGGATGCAGCGACGATTCGTCGTGACTTTTCTCATTTCGGCGCACTCGGCCGTAAAGGTTACGGATACGATGTAGAAGAACTCGTGCAGTTTTTCCGCGGTGTGCTTGATCAAGATGAAGCGACGAATGTAGCTTTAATCGGTGTCGGTAGTTTAGGAAGTGCTTTTATTAAATATAATTTCCAAAAAAGTCATAACACTCGTGTCGTTATCGCCTTTGACCCGAAAGCCCCTCATGAAGGAAAAGAGATGAATGGAGTTCCTGTTTATCACCCAGATGAAATCGAAGAACAAATTCAAAAGCGAGGCATTGAAGTCGTTATTTTAACGGTCCCTTCTAAAGTGGCACAAGAAGTGACGAATCGCCTTGCGACAATCGGCATTAAAGGAATTTTAAACTTTACGACGACTCGTTTAACAGTGCCCGATACGATTCGCGTGCATACGATTGATCTGTCTGTAGAACTGCAAACGCTCATCTACTTCATTCGAAATGATGAAAATCAGTCACAAATGGATTAAGTTCAAGATGGAAAAAATATCACATATCATGTAAAATGAATATATTATTGAGGGAGGTGCGTGCGAAATGCCAAGTGTAGGAAGTTTACTCATTATCGCGGTTATTGCACTACTTATTTTCGGACCGAAAAAATTACCTGAAATCGGTAAAGCGTTCGGGTCATCATTACGAGAGTTTAAAGACGCGACTCGCGGAATTACTCATGACGATGACGAACCGAAAAAGAACGAGACGAAAAAAGAGGTTCAGTAACACGAAGTAAGGGATGTCATTCCTATGGAAGAAAAACAATTAACGGTCATCGAGCATATAGAGGAATTACGAAAACGACTGATTATCATCGTCGTTTTCTTTATGTTAGCTGTAATCGGTAGTTTCTTTTTAGCAAAACCATTAATAAAATATTTGCAAAGTAACGGTCAAGCGCAAGAAATTACGTTTAACGCATTTACCGTACTAGATCCTGTCTTTGTCCTTTTGAAAGTGATCATCGTATTGGCGGTCGTACTCATTTCACCGGTCATTATGTATCAATTGTGGGCCTTTATTGCGCCAGGTTTGAAAGAGACGGAGCGACGTGCGACACTCAGTTACATTCCGTTCGCCTTTTTGCTCTTTTTAGCAGGAGCGGCGTTCGCGTATTTCGTTTTAATCCCATACGTCATGGGCTTTATGCGATTGTTAGCAGGAGACTTAGAGATTCAACAGACGATCGGTATTAATGAATATTTCAATTTCTTAATCCAACTCGTCATTCCATTCGGGGTCGTATTCCAACTACCAGTCGTCATGCTTTTCTTATCGCGACTCGGATTTTTGAATCCTGACTGGTTAGCAAAATCTCGAAAGTATGCGTACTTTGCGCTATTCGTATTAGCGGCATTCATTACGCCACCTGATTTATTTTCACATTTATTCACGACAGTTCCACTCATCATATTATTTGAATTGAGCTTGTTTATTTCACGCTTCGGCTATCGTAAGTTTTTGAAAGCGGAAGAGGAAATGCGCTTAGAAGAAATTAAAGCGGAACAACAACGCCAAATTGACGAAGTGATGGAGCGTATGAAGCAAGACGAATAAAAGCAGTGTATTCTCGAATGGAGAGTACACTGCTTTTTTTATTGGAGCCAATGAATGAAGTTTTGTGTTTGTTCGACGTATTTTTCGAGCTTGTCGTAATTGAGTTGAATGATCGTTACGAAGCTATTCATAAAGAAGTGCGCTGCAATCGGTGCGATGATGCTCCGTGAAATGTAATAGACGAAAGCGAACGCAAAGGCAGGCATTAAATACATGAGTAAATGCTCTAACTCCCAATGGACGACAGCGAATAAAAGACCGCTCACGACAGCTCCTAACCAAAAGTTATGAGTCATTTTATACAATCCGCCAAAAATCGCACGGCGAAAGACGATTTCTTCAAGAAGCGGTGCGAAAATGACGATTGAAATAATCATAATAGGAGAAATTTGAGAAATGACCGAAAGTGTTTCCGTATTCGCTGAACCTGGTTCAATCCCGAATAATTTCGTTTCAATCACTGCAGCGACTGCTTGTCCAATCATCGCCAAAATAAAACCGACAAACCCTAAGCCGATGGAAGCGATCGGATGCATGCGTGGCTCTTGGAATACTTGCCAAAAGTTTTGTTTGCGCGAGATGATGATGGCGATGATCACTGCGGCGAGTATGTTGATCGTGATCATCGTGTATGAAATCGTGTAAGCGAAAGCATCGAGCTGTTCATAACGTGCGATAAAATATTTGAACATCATAAGTTGAAGCGGAATGCTCAGTAAGTGAGAAATTACGAAGGTTGCGATAATCGCTAACCCTGCCCAATGCTCTTTAAAAAATGAGCCGATGGAGCGTAAAGAAAATGATTGTCTGTTCAAATGAAACATCCTTTCTACTGACATAGCGTCCCCTATTTTACAAGGAACGTTTATGAATCGCAAAGAAAAATGAATCAAAACGCTTGCATTTTTTTAAAAACTTATATAATATAGGAATTGTGTTAGCACTCCATTAGAGTGAGTGCTAAAAAGATATAAAAAACTTGAGGAGGTTGTTTCATTTGTTAAAACCATTAGGAGACCGTATTGTAATTGAAATTGTAGAGGCTGAAGAGACTACAGCGAGTGGGATCGTTCTTCCAGACTCAGCACAAGAAAAACCACAAGAAGGTAAAGTTGTAGCAGTGAGCAAAGATGCGAAATTCGGTATGAAAGAAGGAGACCGCATCATCTTCTCAAAATTCGCAGGAACAGAAGTGAAGTATGAAGGAAAAGAATACTTAGTGCTCCGCGAAACAGACGTTTTAGTCGTAGTCGAATAATAAAAAGCAGAACAAAATAGAAAACAACATAATATTTTTAGGAGGAGACTTTAACGATGGCAAAAGACATTAAATTTAATGAAGATGCACGTAGCGCAATGCTCCGTGGAGTAGATACTTTAGCAAACGCAGTAAAAGTGACGCTTGGACCTAAAGGACGTAACGTCGTACTTGAAAAAGCATTCGGTTCACCACTCATTACAAATGACGGTGTAACGATCGCAAAAGATATCGAACTCGAAGATAAATTCGAAAACATGGGTGCAAAACTCGTAGCGGAAGTTGCTTCAAAAACGAACGAAATTGCGGGTGACGGAACAACGACAGCAACAGTTCTCGCACAAGCGATGATCCGTGAAGGATTGAAAAACGTTACAGCTGGTGCTAACCCAGTCGGAATCCGTAAAGGAATCGAAGAAGCGGTGAAAGTAGCAGTTGAAGGTTTGAAAGAAATTTCAGACGAGACAGAAACGAAACAAGAGATTGCACAAGTTGCAGCGATTTCTTCTGGCGACGAATCAGTAGGTGAATTGATTGCAGAAGCGATGGACCGTGTAGGAAATGACGGTGTCATTACAATCGAAGAATCAAAAGGATTCGAAACAGAATTAGACGTTGTAGAAGGTATGCAATTTGACCGTGGTTATGCATCAGCATACATGGCGACAGATACAGACAAAATGGAAGCAGTTCTTGAAAATCCGTACATTTTAATTACAGACAAGAAAATTACGAATATCCAAGAAATTTTACCGGTGTTAGAACAAGTCGTTCAACAAGGAAAACCGCTTTTAATTATCGCTGAAGACGTTGAAGGTGAAGCACTCGCAACACTCGTTGTGAACAAACTTCGCGGTACATTTAACGCAGTAGCAGTAAAAGCTCCAGGATTCGGAGATCGTCGTAAAGCGATGTTAGAAGATATCGCAACATTAACAGGCGGTCGCATGATCACAGAAGACTTAGGTCTCGATTTAAAACAGACAGCGATTACAGATCTCGGTTCTGCTGCAAAAGTTGTTGTTACAAAAGACAACACGACAATTGTAGAAGGTGCAGGCGCAACAGAAGCAATCGACGCACGCATCAACCAAATCCGTATGCAAATGGAAGATTCAACATCAGAATTCGACAAAGAGAAATTGCAAGAGCGCTTAGCGAAACTCGCAGGTGGCGTTGCAGTGATCAAAGTAGGAGCAGCGACAGAAACAGAATTAAAAGAGCGCAAACTCCGCATCGAAGACGCATTGAACTCTACACGTGCAGCGGTTGAAGAAGGAATCGTTTCAGGTGGAGGTACAGCACTTGTGAACGTCTACACGAAAGTAGAAGCATTGTTAGACTCTACAGAAGACGATGTGGCAACAGGTGTTAAAATCGTACTTCGCGCACTCGAAGAACCAGTACGTCAAATCGCAACGAACGCAGGACTTGAAGGTTCAATCGTTGTGGACCGTCTCAAACGCGAAGAAGTCGGCATCGGCTTTAACGCAGCGACAGGCGAATGGGTAAATATGATGGAAGCAGGCGTTGTCGATCCAACTAAAGTGACACGTTCAGCTCTCCAAAACGCAGCAAGTGTTGCGGCAATGTTCTTAACGACAGAAGCAGTCGTAGCAGACAAACCACAACAAGAAGCACCAATGGGCGGCATGCCAGACATGGGCATGGGCGGAATGGGCGGCATGATGTAATTCCGCAACGCTCATCGTTGAATAATGGAATGATTCAATCTCTCTCTCATTTTAATGAGGGAGAGATTTTTTGTGCTGTAAAATTAGCAAACTATTCTGAATATACTTTTATTTTCCGATTCATTGACGGAGTGTTCACAAATATGTAACAATTAGTGTAATACCAATTGTAAGCGCTTACTATTTATTTTGATGTCTAATTGTGATAAATGTCATGCTTAAGCGATGACATTTACGTCTATGGAAAATATGGAGAGCAACGTATAACTAAATAGATGAGCAAGGGAGGATTTACAATGAAAACGAACTATCCTTTATTTCAATTGATGAATGAACGTGGAGAAAAAATTCAAGAAGGAACGTATGGACAGATGGAACAAGAGCGTGCGAAACGTTTTTATGAGCAGATGATGCGGGCGCGTCTTTTCGACAGACAAGCGATTCATCTACAACGACAAGGAAGACTTGGTACGTACGTTCCTTATGAAGGGCAGGAAGCAGCGCAAATCGGTAGCATGACAGCGCTAGACAAGCAAGATTGGATTTTTCCTTCTTACCGAGAGCATGGTGGATTGATTGCGACAGGTGCGAAGATGGAATCTGTTTTGCTTTATTGGAGTGGTCATCCCGTCGGTTCGATTCCTGATGAACGGAGAAAAGTCTTTGCCCCAGCAATTCCAATTGCGACACAAATTCCACAAGCAGCCGGCGTAGCATGGGCGAGTAAACTACAAGAAAAAGAAGAAGTGACGATCGTCTATTTCGGAGACGGTGCGACGAGTGAAGGAGATTTCCACGAAGGGATGAACTTTGCCTCTGTGTATCAAGTCCCTCTCGTATTATTTAATCAAAATAACGGCTATGCGATTTCCGTTCCGATTGCGAAGCAGATGAATTCAGAAACGATTGCACAAAAAGCAGTCGCTTACGATATGCCGAGTGTGCGAGTAGATGGCAATGATGTATTTGCGGTGTATGAAGTGACAAAACGTGCGGTAGAACATGCGCGTAGCGGACAAGGTCCGATGTTAATCGAAGCGGTAACATGGCGCAAAGGAGCGCATACGACAGCGGACGATCCTGCCAAATACCGCGAACCTCATGAAGGAGAAGCGTTTGTGGACCCCGTTGAGCGATTGACGCTTTATTTAAAAGAAGAAGGTTGGTGGGACGAAGAGTGGGTAGCGACGATTGAGCGCGAAGCATTGGAAGAAATCGAACGTGCAATTGACGAAGTAGAACGTTATCCGAAACCTGATGCATCCGTTTTATTCGATCACGTATATGCTACTTTACCTTCTTCTTTGGAAAAACAAAAACGACAATTCATCGAAAGAGGTGGACGAGCATGAAACAGATGACAATGATTCAAGCACTACAACAAGCGATGGATGGACTATTACAATCGGACGGAGGCGTCGTCATATTAGGGGAAGATGTCGGAAAAAACGGCGGTGTTTTCCGAGCGACGGATCATTTACAAGAAAAGTATGGGGAACAACGTGTCATTGATACACCGCTTGCCGAATCAGGCATTATTGCGACAGCGACAGGACTTGCGTTAAATGGGATGAAACCACTTGCTGAAATTCAATTTCTCGGGTTTATTTACCCTGCTTATGACCAAATGATGACGCATGTGTCGCGCATTCGCAGTCGCACATTATCGAAATATACAGTCCCCCTCGTCATTCGAGCACCTTACGGGGGTGGAGTGAGAGCGCCAGAGATTCATTCGGACAGTACGGAAGCGCTATTTACTCATATGCCAGGTTTGAAAGTCGTCGTTCCTTCTACACCATATGATGCGAAGGGGTTGTTGATTGCGGCGATGCAAGACCCTGATCCCGTGTTATTTTTAGAGCCGATTCGAAGTTATCGCTCAACGCGCGGAGAAGTACCAGAAGAAATGTATGAAGTGCCATTAGGCGAGCCAGCATTACGGAGAGAAGGAGACGATGTGACATTAATCGGTTGGGGTGCGATGATGCCGATTTTACTCGAAGCAGCAGAACGTTTAGCAGAAGAAGCGATTCAATGTGAAGTGATCGATGTACGAACACTTTATCCATTCGAACCAGAGTTGATCATTCAATCGGTGAAAAAAACGTCGCGTGCCGTCGTTGTGCATGAAGCGCAATTAACGAGCGGCTTCGGTGCAGAAATTAGCTCACAAATTCAAGAAGAAGCATTTCTCTATTTACGTTCTCCTGTTGCGCGTGTCGCGAGTTACGACGTACCGTATCCATTTTTTGCGATGGAACAAGACTATTTACCGTCCGTGGATAAAGTGATGCAAGCGGTTCGAGAAACGATGACTTATTAAGGAGGGTAAGCAGATGGACATTCGATTACATGATTTAGGCGAAGGGATGCATGAAGCTGAAATTGTTCGTATTTTAGTAGTAGTTGGTGATGAAGTCGCAACGAATGAAGCGGTATTGGAAGTACAAACGGATAAAATGATTGCTGAATTAACGGCTCCAAAGGGAGGCACGGTGACGGAAATATGTGTCGCTGAAGGGGATGAAGTATCCGTTGGGGACCTACTTGTGAAAGTCGATAGCGGACAAGAAGAAGAGCCTGAACAAGAACATAAAACGCAAGAGCAAAGCGAAGTGAAAATAGAACAACTATCTAAAGAGACGAAGCCAGACACTTCCATTCCGAAACGCGTACTCGCTACACCTTATACGAGAAGGTTAGCTCGTGAACGAAATATCGACATCGAGCAAATGATACCGAAAGATCCTTCTGGAAGAATTACGGAAGAGGAAGTTTTACAATATGATGAAACGAGTGTGGAACGAGTATCCGAGCAGGCAACGTCTATTGCGTCACCCCCTGCACTGGAAAAAGAAGAGCGTGTGAACGTCATTCCGTTTAAAGGGATACGAAAAGCGACAGCGAAACAAATGGTTCGCTCACTTTATACGATTCCACACGTGACGCATTTTGAAGAAATCGAAATGAGTGCTTTATTCGAACTCCGCCATGAGTTGAAAGAGGAAGGGCATTCAATCCGCCTCACATCCTTCATTTATAAAGCGGTGACCATCGCGTTGAAAAAATTTCCGATTTTCAATGCGACATTAGATGAAGAAGCAGAACAAATTATTTTATACGATGTGTATCATTTAGGACTCGCAACGAATACAGAAGCAGGCTTAATTGTTCCTGTGCTCCCGAATGTGGACGAAATGACGCTTCAACAATTAGATCAAGAGGTCGCTCATTTAACAGAACGCGCATTAAATGGCCAACTCGAGCTTCACGAGATGAAAGGAAGTACCTTTACAATCAGCAATGTCGGACCGCTCGGTAGTACAGGAGCGACTCCGATTATTAACTATCCGGAAACAGGCCTTTTAGCGCTTCATCAAATAAGAAAGCGACCGATCGTTAATGCCCAAGATGAAATTGTCATCGGCCAAGTGATGAACGTATCGTTATCGTATGATCACCGCCTCATCGATGGCGCGACAGGTATTGCATTTACGAACGAACTGAAACGTTTATTAGAAAACCCAAAACTGCTCATGTTGGAGATGATATAAATGGTCGTAGGAGAATTAGTAGAACGTCGTCAAACTATCATCATCGGAGGCGGACCTGCAGGGTATACACTCGCTATTCGCTTAGCGCAACTCGGTCAACAAGTGACATTAGTGGAGAAAGCACAAATCGGAGGGAGTTGTCTACATGAAGGATGTATCCCTTCTAAGTTTTTTGCGAAAGTAGCGAAAGAATGGGCATCCCTTCAGAAACTTTCGATGTACGGAATTCAAATCGAAGGGCAGACGTTTCAATGGGAGTCTGCCCAACAGCAACTACAAAAAATTCAAAGCCAGCTGACAAAAGGGGTAGAAGCTCTTTGTCAAAAACACGATATTGAAAGAATCGAAGGAACGGCGATGTTTTCGGGGGAAAATCGCATCGGGATTGAAATTGGGGAGCGGTTCGAATTGTATGAATACAATCACCTCATTTTAGCAACAGGAGCGAGTGTAGAGCGTGAACCAATATTCGAACTACTCGGAGCACATTGTTTCGTCGGGGGAGACATATATGGAATCGACAAGCTCCCGTCCTCGCTCATCGTCTACGGAATCGACCCTTATGCGTTAGAAGTTGCTTTTACGATGAAGCAGCTCGGAGTAGATGTACAAATTGTAGAAAAGCCCAATTCTTTCACGTATGATTCATCGATTGAAAAAGAATTGCGGCGTCAAAGTAAAAAGAAGAAAATAAAATGGCATACGTCAGAACAATTAGATGCTACTTTAGTAGAAGAACGTGTACATGTGAAAATAGAAGACGGAGTCATCATCGAAGCGGACGCCCTTTACACATCAGGCGTGAAACGAGCGAACCTTCATTCTTTAAATGCCGCTCGCTTAAATTTTCAAATGAATGGTGATGATCTTTCAGTCAATGAGCGTTACGAAACATCGCAAAATCACATTTATGCGCTCGGAGAAATGACGGGGCGAGAAGGTGGAGCGAGCCGTGCGATTGCGGATGCGAAACGATTAGCGAGCATCATCGTAGGAGGAGAAGTGTTGGAAGAAAGCCCATTTTTCCCTCTTATTTTGCATACAAATCCACCCGTCGTCTCGGTCGGTTTACGCGAGCAAGAAATGGACGAGCGTCACATCGCGTCCCAAATTCCTTTAATGACGAGCGGAATCGCGAAAGTTAATGGCACGACGGACGGCTTTGTGAAGGTCATTACGAACAAAGAGACGACATTGATTGAAGGCTTGCATATGATTGGAGAAGGTGCGATTGAGTTGAGTGCTCATTTTACACAGTTATTGGATATGGTGGCGAAAGAAGAAGATGTTCTGTACTCTGTTCAAGCGCATCCGAGCATTCAAGAAAGCGTCATAGAAGCGGTGGAAAACTTACGAAATTTAGCGATTCATCAATAACGAAAAAAGAAACGTCAAAGCGCGACGTTTCTTTTTTCGTTATGAAATAAAAGTATTCGGCATAACTGCCGCAACGACTTCCCCTTTTGCCGTTAAAGTGTCGCCTGCGAACACGTCGATCGATACTTTAAACTTTTTAGGATGAATTTCTTCCACTGTTCCAACCGCTTTCAAAGGCACATCTTTCGGCGTCGGTTTTAAGTAGTCGACATGTAATGATGCCGTAACGAAACGTGGTGCATCGACCCCATCGCCTGGTTCATGACCGTTTTTGCGATGCAAGGTGAGTGCTGCAGAGCCCGTTCCGTGACAATCGACGAGAGAAGCGATAAGTCCCCCGTAAATAAACCCAGGAATCGCTTTATGTTCTTCACGTGGTTCATAGATCGTTACCGTTTGGTCCCTATCCCAACCGGTGCGTAAATGTAACCCCGTTTCATTCAGTCGTCCACATCCGTAACACCAAGCGTAGTCATCGGCATAATCATCTTGAATCGCATGTTCAATTTTTACCATTTCATTCCCTCCTTTCTTTGAATGATAACGCTTACATAAATGAAAATCAAGATGAAAACAGGAAAAATGGTAAGTGAAGGAGTGAAAAACAGTACGAATGCTTAACATATGATAATCTAAAGACAAAATGATTAAAGGGGGAAGTGTAATGGATTTAAAATTGAAAAACCGAATCGTCCTCGTAACAGGTGGTAGCGACGGTTTAGGAAAAGGGATTGCGAAACAGTACGCAGAAGAAGGTGCGATTGTTTGGATCAGCAGTCGTAATGAAAATAAGCTACAAGCCGCTCAACAAGAAATCATCGAACAAACAGCTAATGAACAAGTTTTTTATCAAGTGTGCAATATGCGAGATGGAGAAGCGATTGAAGGATTGATGAATGCGATCATCACAAAACATGACCGCATCGATGTGTTAATTAACAATGCGGGAGGTCCACCATCTGGCCCGTTTTTAGAAATGGATGATGATGCGTGGCAAGGAGCATTTGAACAAAATTTATTGAGCGCTGTCCGCACTTGTCGTTTAGCGATTCCTTACATGCAAAAACAAGGAGGAGGGCGCATCGTCAATTTGACATCATCTTCGATTAAACAAGCGATCGATTCACTCGTCTTATCGAATTCGATTCGTCCAGGCGTGTACGGATTGACGAAAACATTAGCGCGTGAATTTGCGAAAGACAATATTTTGGTAAACACAGTAGGTGCTGGGAAAATTGGAACGGCACGTATGCAAAGTTTAAATGAAAGTCGCGCTGAGAAAACAGGAGTGAGCTTTGAAGAAGTAGAAAACGAAATGGTTGCTTCCATACCGCTCGGCCGTTACGGAACACCTGAAGAATTCGCACAAGCAGTCGTCTTTTTCGGCTCGTTTTCAAATACGTATATTACAGGTCAAGCAATGTTAATCGACGGAGGCTCTGTCGCAGCTTTATAAATAAAAGCCATTAACGAGGTCTTTTAGTCATCACTTTAGACAAAAGCTTGCAAAGTCATTTGAATTATCTTATAATACTGTCAATTACAAAAAATAAAGACGTTGATGAGAGAAGTAAAATTTACGAGTTCAATACAGAGAGTGCCCGTATGCTGAGAGGGTGCAGAGCAGACTAAATTTGAAAATGGCCTCAGAGTCTCGTGCCGAAAGCAAATTGCGAGTAAGTTCCGACGGGTATTGGCATCCGTTACCATTGCCACCGCATACAGTAGCCGAGTAGCTAGAGTGCGTGTTGAGAGGTGAATGAATCATTCACAAAGTAAGGTGGTACCACGTATATTCCACGTCCTTATCGTTTCGATAAGGGCGTTTTTTATTTGCTTAAAATAGGAGGAAGAACAATGACAAAACAACATTTAGTATTACAAACAGACTTCGGATTATGTGACGGGGCGGTTAGTGCGATGTACGGTGTTGCGTACAGTGTCGATTCTGACTTACGCATTTCCGATTTAACACATGAAATTCCGACATTTAACATTTGGGAAGGGTCATATCGTTTATATCAAACGGTTTCTTATTGGCCGACAGGAACGGTATTCGTTTCTGTCGTCGATCCGGGAGTTGGTACGAAACGTTTAAGCGTCGTAGCGAAAACGGTGGAAGGTCATTACATCATTACACCGGATAACGGAACGCTCACGCATTTAAAACAAGAGATCGGCATTGCGGAAGTGCGTACGATCGATGAAACGGTGAATCGTCTCCCGCGTTCTGGTGAATCATACACATTCCACGGTCGCGACGTATATGCGTATACTGGTGCGCGTTTAGCGAGCGGCGTCATTTCATTCGAAGAAGTCGGACCTCGCATTCAAGTGGAAGATTTAATTGAATTGCCGAAGCAAGAGGCGGTTGTAGAAGAAGGTCAAATTACTGGAACGATCGATATTTTAGATGTGCGATTCGGAAATTTATGGTCGAACGTTCCGCGCACATTATGTGTCGGAGAAAAAGTCGAGTACGGCGATGTGTTGGAAGTGACAATCGTTCACGGGGCACGTCAAGTGTATAAAAGTACGATGATTTTCGGTCGCTCTTTTATGGATTGTCAATTAGGAGAAGCGCTCGTTTACGTGAATTCTCTCGATAATTTAGGAGTGGCGATCAACCAAGGTTCTTTCGCTAAAGCGTATGGCATCGGCACAGGTTCAAACTGGACGATTCAATTTAAAAAGACTGGAGAACGTCGCACGTTATTAGAAACGAATGAGCATACACCGATCGACTAAAAAAATGTCCTTCCGTTCCGTTGATGGAATGAAAGGACATTTTTTATTAAAATAGTAAGTGACCGACGCCCGCAATAATCGGCAAGGCAATCACTGTACGCAATATGAAGATGATGACGAGGTCGAAGAAGTTGACTGGGATTTTTGATCCGAGTAACAATCCACCGACTTCTGCGAGGAAGACGAGCTGGACGACAGAGATTGTTGCGACGACGAACATCGTTAATTGTGAGGTGATGACACCTTGTGCCAAAATGATCGGTAAGTACATATCGGTAAATCCGACGACCATAAGTGGCGCTGCTTCAGCCGCTTGTGGGATATTTAGTAAGTTCAAGTAAGGTTCGAACGGTTTTCCGATAATCGAGAATAAGCTCGTATACTCTGCTAAAATAAGAGCGACCGTTCCGAATGCCATAACGACAGGGATGACACCGATCCACATATCGAGAACGTTTTGGAAACCAGAACGCATCGTATGGCTGAGTGAACTATTTTTCTTCGCCGCATCAAGTGCGAGCTTCGTCCCCGTGCGTAAAGGATGTTTCGGTGTCGCATCTTTCTCTTCAAACGGACGTCCATCAATGTACGTATTATCTTTCTGTGCTAACGGGAAAATACGTGGCATAATGACCGCGAGAACGAATCCGACGAGTGCGACTGTTCCGTAATACGGTAAAAAGTAAGAAGAGAGACCAGCTTTATCGAGAATCGTAATAGCGAATGTAATCGATACGACAGAGAATGTCGTCCCGATAATCGCCGCTTCACGTTTCGTATAATAGCCTTCTTCATATTGCTTGCTCGTCATGAGGACACCAATCGTTCCATCGCCGACCCAAGAAGCGAGTGCGTCGATAGAGGAGCGTCCTGGCAGCTTAAATAAAGGGCGCATCACTTTCGTCATTAACGTACCGAAAAACTCTAAAAGTCCGAAGTTTAAAAGTAATGGCAATAAAAATCCTGCGAATAAAAATACTGTAAATAAGAAGGTAATTAAACCGTCTGTGCTCAATAATAAGCTCCCAGTATTTTCACTCCAAACTGCTTCAGGTCCTATTTTAAATACAGTCGCGATAGCGAAGATCGCTGCTAAAATTCGTGTGACGAGCCAAAACGGTGTCACTTTAAACAATTTAGCCCAAAATGTTTCACGTGTTGGCTTTACAAAGGCAAAGACGAGAGAACCAATGGCTGCGATGATCATCGTAATGAGTCCGATGATAGACATATATTCAGCAATTTGATTATTTAATAAGTCAGCGAGAATCGCAATCGGTACTTTCACATCTTCTCCGTACGGAATCGGAATCATAAAGAGGAAAATCCCGAGTGCGGAAGGGAGAAGGAAAAGTAACCAGTTTTTTAATGGATAAGAATTCAAAAGAAACACTCCCTTATTCGTTTTAATATTGTATAATAATACAATATATATGAATAAATAAAGATAAGCTACTATTTTGTTAATGTTTGAATTGTAAGAATTTTTGAAAGTGGAAAAGGGGTAGAACAGATGGGGGAATACAGTGAAATTAAATGTAAAAGCATGTGCACAACAACTACAATCGCAGCTCGTGGAATGGCGACGTCATTTTCATCAACATCCAGAATTATCGTTTGAAGAATGGGAAACATCCAAGTACATTCAAACTATTTTAAAGCAGTACGATGTGGAAGTTATTCCAAATATCGCAAAGACAGGATTGAAAGTGATTAAACGTGGAAAGCGTCCAGGTCCGACATTAGCGATTCGCGCCGATATGGACGCTTTACCGATCATGGATGAAAAAGATGCTCCGTATAAGTCGAAGGTTCCAGGGGTCGCACATTTATGTGGTCACGATGCACATATGACGATTTTATTAGGCGCGATTGCTGTACTCGATCAATATGAATTAGAAGAAGGAAATATCGTCTATATTTTTCAGCCGGCAGAAGAAGGATACGCAGGTGCGAAACATATGGTAGAAGAAGGGGTATTGAAAAATCCAGATGTCGATACGATTATTGGGTTGCATGTCCATCCGACCGCCCCTGTAGGAAAGACGACGGTGACGCTTGAATTTGCGACGGCGTGTACAGATGCATTTGACCTTGAAATTAGCGGCCGTGGTGGACATGCGGCGCACCCTCATCAAGCGGTCGATTCCATTACGATTACAGGAGAAATCATCACGTCCTTACAACAAGTTGTCAGTCGCGTCGTCGATCCGTTAGAATTACGATTGGAAAGATTGAGGGAGGCTACACGCGCAACGTCATTGCACCGTCCGTCAAATTAGAAGGGACGGTTCGATTGTTAAATCCAAATTTGCGCCCTATCGTGAAAGAGACGATTGAGCGTTACGTAAATGGAATTACGAGCGGTATGGGGGCGACGTATACTTTTGATTATGAGGAAGGTTATCCTTCTGTATACAATGAACCTTCTTTAATTGAACCCCTTCAAAAAGCGACAGATGCGATATTAGGAGAAGATTCACTTGCGATCGTTAAGCCGAGTATGGGGGGGGAAGACTTCTCCTATTTCGCCGAGCAAGTACTGGGAATCTTTTTCCGACTCGGCATTCAAAATGAAGAAAAAGGAATTAAATATCCGAACCATCATCCTAAATTCGATATCGATGAAGCAGCTCTACATTTAGGAGTCGCAATTTTTGCGCAGTACGCGATTCAATATTTTGAAGGAGAGTAAGTGGAGATCATCTCTCTCTCTAACATTCGTTATAATGAGGAGTAATGAGGAGTAATGTGTGTATTTTTAGAGGAGTGTCCGTAGTGGAACATACAGTTTTACGTATTTTAGCGATTTATGAGTCGAGTATTCAAAATGAATCGATGCTTGAGGAAGAAGTGATACGCATTGCAAAACATATAGCGAAGCAATGGGCGATTCATGAAGAGTTTGATTTAGAAACGAATGACAACTTTGACCGTTTCGTGTTGGCGCATTTACGAGCACGAATCGAGCATAAACCGGGTTTGTTACTGTTTGAAAACCGAGTGATTCAAAGGCATGAAGAATGGTTATTATCCATTAAAATGACGATTCCAAGTGAAGAAAATTACTTTCACCAAGGTTATTTTGCACTCGATGACATTATTCGAAGAAATGTTGTCATTCAACAATTTCCTGAGTTACAAGCGAACTTGTTCGAATGCAGTCGCTTTTATGAAAAATATGAGCAAATTTATTCGAGAGAGCGAATTGATGAAGTGCAAATCGAGTTTATTTTACCGCGTTTAACATTGTGAGAGGAGTTTAAAGGTCATGTGGAAACGATTTTTTACGATTAGTATAGCGACATTGATCACGTCTTTTTTATTGACGAAAGGCGTCCAAACACTTCCTTTGGAGCTGGAATACCCAGAATTTTTTAATATGAATTCAACGTGGCGTGTGTTTCTCGTAACACTCATTATCATTTTGCTGATTTACTTATTGCTCGTCATGCCATTTAATATACTCATTACGAAATTTGCGAGTACATTGTCGCAAGAGTGGTTATTATACAACTTAATCGCTTTTGCATATACGTTAATATTAGTGCTCATCGTCTATGTAAATATGCAATATTTACCACATATTTTTGCAATCGTCATTTGGCATATTTTAATTTTTAGCGTCATAGCAGTGTATGCTCTTGCGAGTCGAGTAGTAGGAGGTATTCACAAATGGACGACATCATTCGGTTAACGAAAGACGGAAAACAGCAACTGGAAGAACAACTTTCAAAATTAGAAAATGATATATTGCAAAAATCACAAGAAAAAGTAAAAGCAGCGCGAGGATTTTGTGATTTCTCGGAAGATCCGGTGTACGCACAATACTTAGAAGAATCATTTGAAGTGCGAGAAAAAATAGAACAGTTGAAAGCATTGCTTTTGAAGGTGGAAGTTATTGAACCAGAAGACAACGGAGTCGTACAGCTTGGAACGTATGTCGATATTTTAGAAAGTGGCGAATCCGAAGTGGAAACGTATCAAATCGTTCATTCGTTAGAAGCGGATATTGAACGAGATAAAATTTCTGTCGATAGTCCGCTCGGAAAACATTTATTAGGAAAAGAAATCGGCGAGAAATTCATATTTTACGATAATGAATTCAAAGTAAAAAACGTTCACATAAAAAGTAATCCTTGACAAATAAAAGAAGAGCGTTCATGGTGAACGTGTACGAACAATTCAATAAAAAACTAGGGGTGTCCGAAAGTGGCGGACTGAGAGGGAGAACTAATTTTCCTAACTCTTTGGACCTGATCTGGCTCATACCAGCGTGGGGAAGTACTTATTAATGACACAATACATACGAGACGTATGTTTATTTACGTGCCAGGTCTAACTATCATTAGACCTGGCTTTTTTGTATGGATTGTCCCGAATGGTGCGAGTTATGCGGTCTACCTCAAAATGAAGAAGGAGACTGAAAAACATGACAGCAAAACAAAAAGGAATTCAAATTCACGATTGTTTTCCAGCGAGCACGAAAGTGTATGTAGAGGGGAGCCGTCCGGATATTCGCGTGCCGATGCGTGAAATCGCTTTATCGCCGACAATCACAGAGCAAGGCGAAATACCGAACGAACCAATTCGTGTTTATGATACGAGCGGTGTGTACACGGACCCAACACATGAAATCGATATTGAAAAAGGATTGCCACGCATTCGCGAACAGTGGATTTTAGAGCGCGGCGACGTCGAGGAATATGAAGGGCGCGAAGTGAAGCCTGAGGATAACGTATACCGTCCAGGGAAAGAAAAAGAAGATGACTTATTCCCATTGCGTAAACGAAAACCACTCCGCGCAAAGCGAGGGAAAAATGTGACGCAAATGCATTATGCGAAACGAGGAATTGTGACACCTGAAATGGAGTTCGTCGCGATTCGTGAAGGATTAGAACCTGAAATGGAGTTCGTCGCGATTCGTGAAGGATTAGAACCTGAAATTGTGCGAGAAGAAATCGCGCGAGGCCGTGCGGTATTACCGTCGAATATTAACCATCCAGAAGCGGAACCGATGATTATCGGACGCAATTTCCACGTGAAAATTAATGCGAATATTGGAAATTCAGCAGTCACTTCTTCCATCGCTGAAGAAGTGGAAAAGATGACGTGGGCGACTCGTTGGGGGAGCGGACACGATTATGGATTTGTCGACAGGTAAGAACATCCATACGACACGCGAGTGGATCATTCGTAATTCACCTGTTCCTATCGGGACGGTGCCGATTTACCAAGCGCTCGAAAAAGTGAACGGCTTAGTGGAAAACTTAACGTGGGAAGTGTTTCGAGATACGTTGATTGAACAGGCTGAGCAAGGAGTCAGTTACTTTACGATTCATGCGGGTGTGTTATTGCGCTACATTCCGATGACAGTAAATCGCGTAACGGGCATCGTATCACGCGGTGGATCCATTATGGCTCAGTGGTGCTTACTTCACCATAAAGAGAGTTTTTATATACGCACTTTGAAGAGATTTGTGAAATTATGAAACAATACGATATCGCCTTTTCATTAGGGGATGGTTTACGTCCAGGTTCGATTGCCGATGCGAACGATGAAGCACAGTTTGCCGAGTTAGAAACATTAGGCGAACTGACGAAAATTGCATGGGAACATGACGTGCAAGTAATGGTGGAAGGACCAGGCCATGTACCGATGCATAAAATTAAAGAAAATATGGACAAACAACTTGAAATTTGTGACCAAGCGCCGTTTTACACATTAGGTCCTTTAACGACAGACATCGCACCGGGCTATGACCATATTACGTCCGCGATCGGTGCTGCGATGATCGGGTGGATGGGAACGGCAATGCTTTGTTATGTGACGCCGAAAGAACATTTAGGCTTACCGAATAAAGACGACGTGCGAGAAGGAGTCATTACGTATAAGCTTGCGGCGCATGCGGCGGACCTTGCGAAAGGGCATCCGACAGCGCAAAAACGCGATGACGCGCTATCTAAAGCACGATTCGAATTCCGTTGGCGCGACCAATTTAATTTAAGTTTGGACCAGGAGCGCGCGCTCGAATACCATGATGAAACGTTGCCAGCAGAAGGTGCAAAAGTGGCGCATTTCTGTTCGATGTGCGGACCGAAGTTTTGCAGTATGCGCATCTCGCATGACATTAGAAAATATTCAGATGATGATTCATTAGAAGAGCGTTTACGCGTTAAAGAAGGATTGGAACAAAAAGCAGAACAGTTCCGAGAGCTCGGTGGAAAAATTTACAATTGAGGTGAGGAAATGAATGAAGAAATAACAGCGCAACATTTGCTTGTGCAAATTCATGAAAAACGTCAAACCCTTCGCCAATTGGAAGAGCAACTTCAAACGATTCAAGCGAACTGTGAGCACGAATACGAAGAAAAAAGAACGCATCGTATTTGTAAAAATTGCGGATCGGTTAAAAATTTTCATTATTAATAAGCGATGAAGCCTAGTTTTGCGAAAACTAGGCTTCATTTTCTTTCGCGCTTTAGTAGAAAGGGGTATAATAGAACAAATACATTGTACAGAAGAAGGGGTTTATTCGTATGAAGACGAATTATAAGGACGACAGTTTAGCCGTACATACAGACTTGTACCAAATTAATATGGTTGAGTCGTATTGGGCGGATGGGATGCATGAACGAAAGTCTATTTTCGAAGTGTACTTTCGCAGTATGCCATTTGGAAATGGTTATGCTGTATTTGCAGGATTAGAGCGCGTATTAGATTATTTAAAAGAGTTCCGTTTTACAGATAGTGATTTACGTTATTTAAAAGAACAAGTCGGTTATGAAGAAGATTTTTTAAATTATTTAAAGACAATTCGTTTTACGGGAGATGTGTATTCAGTTGTTGAAGGAGAGCTCGTCTTTGCGAATGAACCGTTAATGCGAATTGAAGCACCACTCGCGGAAGCTCAATTAATCGAAACAGCAATTTTAAACATCGTCAACTTCCAAACATTAATTGCGACGAAAGCGAGTCGCATAAAACAAGTTGTAAAAGATGAAGTCGTCATGGAGTTCGGGACTCGCCGTGCACAAGAGATGGATGCTGCTATTTGGGGAGCTCGCGCTTCGATTGTAGGTGGTTTAGAGGCGACGAGTAATGTTCGAGCAGGAAAGCTCTTCGGAATCCCGGTTGCTGGAACACACGCTCACTCGATGGTACAAGCGTATAAAAGTGAATATGAAGCGTTTCATTCTTACGCTCGACGCCATAAAGATTGCGTCTTTTTAGTCGACACGTACAACACGTTAAAAATCGGTGTGCCGACAGCGATTCGTGTAGCGAAAGAGCTCGGAGATAAAATTAACTTCCAAGGGATTCGTTTAGACAGTGGTGACATCGCTTTCTTATCAAAAGAAGCGCGCCGCATGTTAGATGAAGCAGGATTTCACGATGCTAAAATTGTCGTTTCGAATGATTTAGATGAATATACGATTTTGAACTTAAAAGCACAAGGGGCTTGTGTCGACACATGGGGAATCGGTACGAAACTGATTACTGCCTACGACCAGCCAGCACTAGGAGCGGTGTACAAAATCGTATCGATTGAAAATAGTGAAGGAATAATGGAAGATACGATCAAGATTTCATCCACATCGGAAAAAGTGACAACACCTGGAGAGAAAAATGTATATCGAATCATCAATCGTAAAACCGGAAAAGCAGAAGGGGATTATATTACGATGAAGGAAGAAGACCCTCAAGCGGAAAAAACGCTGAAAATGTTCCATCCAGTGCACACGTATCTTTCAAAGTATGTGACAGATTTCGATGCAGTTAACTTACACGAGCATGTCGTTAAAAAAGGCGAAGTCATTTATGAAAATCCGACATTGGAAGAGATGCGTGCCTACGGAAAAGAAAATTTAAAACTGCTGTGGGATGAGTATAAACGTTCATTAAATCCAGAAGAATACCCAGTCGATTTAAGTCAGAAATGTTGGGATAACAAAATGAGAAATATCGAAGAAGTGAATCAATTAGTCCATTCATATAAGGAGGAATAATCGTGCAAAAAGAAATCATTGAACAATATCATGTCAGTCCGAGTATCGATCCAGCTGAAGAAGTGCGCCACATTATTGATTTTTTGAAAAGCTATACAAAGCGCTATCCATTCGTGACAGGGTTCGTTCTTGGAGTATCAGGTGGACAGGATTCTACTTTAGCAGGGAAGCTTGCGCAAATGGCGGTCGATGAGTTGAATGAAGAAGGAGAAAAACAATATGCTTTTATCGCATTGCGTCTTCCGTATGGAAAGCAATTTGATGAAGAAGATTGTCAATTAGCACTTGAATATATCCAGCCGACCGAAACGATTACAATCGATGTGAAGCCAGCAGTGGACGCAAGTGTCAAAACGTTAAAAGAAGCAGGAATTGAAGTGTCTGACTTCGTAAAAGGAAATGAAAAGGCACGTGAACGTATGAAAGCACAATATTCGATTGCGGCGATGCGCGGCGCAGTCGTTCTCGGTAGCGATCACGCAGCAGAAGGGATTACAGGGTTCTTTACGAAGTACGGAGACGGTGGTGCAGACTTAATGCCACTCTTTAACTTAAATAAACGTCAAGGTGCTCAAATTTTGAAACATTTAGAGTGCCCACCCGTCCTATATCATAAGATTCCGACCGCAGACTTAGAAGAGGATCGACCAGCGCAGCCAGACGAAGAAGCGCTCGGTGTAACATATGCGGAAATTGACGATTATTTAGAAGGTAAAGAAGTTTCAACAAAAGCGCGTCAACGCATCGAACAGTTATATGAACAGTCGATGCATAAGCGTCATTTACCAATCACTCGTTTCGATACATTTTGGAAATAATATAGTATAGGAGTTTTCTGTCACGGTGGCAGAAAACTCTTTTTTTGAAAGGAGCAAGAGATGAATGATTATTGAACAGATGGAAAAAGTGATCACGAATATAGAACGGCATATTGTCGGGAAGCGTGAAGTGATTGAATTAAGTTTGACCGCTTTATTAAGCGGAGGCCATATTTTATTAGAGGACGTACCAGGTGTTGGAAAGACTGCCTTAGTGAAGTCTTTGGCCCAGTCGATGCATCTCCCTTTTCAACGTATTCAATTTACGCCAGACTTACTGCCCTCTGATATTTTAGGAGTTTCAATATACAATCCGGCAACGTCACAATTTGAGTTTAAAAAAGGGTCGATTTTCGGTAGCGTCCTATTAGCAGATGAGTTGAACCGAGCTTCGCCGAAAACACAATCCGCTTTGCTTGAAAGTATGGAGGAGCAAAAAGTGACAATCGACGGCGTTACCTATGAATTACCCCAACCTTTTTTCGTCATGGCGACGCAAAACCCATCAACCCATCACGGGACTTATGATTTACCGGAAGCACAACTCGACCGCTTTTTGTTTAAAGTGAAGATGGGCTATCCGACGTATGAAGAAGAGTTATTTTTATTGAAAAGTCACGTTGAAAACGGCGTCTTACAATCGGTTTTGACAGTGGAATCATTAATGGCGATGAAGCGTGAAATTCATGACGTGAAAATTCACGAACAAGTGCAACGTTATTTACTCGATTTAGTACGTGCGACGCGAGAGCATCCTTTGCTCGACCTCGGACTTAGTCCACGGAGCGCACTCGCTTTTCAACACGCGACGAAAGCGTATGCGACCTTAAGAGGACGCATGTATGTCACACCGGATGATATTCAATATTTATTCCCGTACATCGCTTTACATCGGATTCATGAAACGAAAGAAGCGCTCTTTGATGGCATTACGCTAGAACAAATTGTAACGGATTTGCTTACGACGACGCCTGTACCGGTTGGAGTGTTCGTATGACATTCGATTGGCGGACGAGTGGATTAGCTTTATTTTTTATCGCACTTTGGATACTCGGCTGGGTGGAACAACAATCGGTCATTTTGTTTACGGTATACAGCTTAACTCCTTTCATCGTATACGCCCTTTTATTGTCCATCTATCCGTACTCCCGTATTCAAGTGAGTACGGAAGTTGTAGAGACAGGTATTTCTGGCCAACGTCTCATTCGCCAAACGTATCGACGAAATAATCGTTTTCCACTGTTTTTTTTGAGAGGTGTTGAAACGTGGACGAGTCAGAGTGAAACACGTAGGCAATCGTATGCCGTATATATCGGGTTTCGCAAAGAATGGCAAGTCGATTATTCATTAGACGAATTGACGCGTGGACATTATCATTTAAGCAATATTACATGGGAAGCGCACGATCTTTTTCAACTCATTCGTAAAAGAACGAATGGCTTAGCGAAGGCGGATTTTTATATTTATCCGCGAGTGAATGCGATGTATTTACGCCATATTCAACGGGAGCAACAATGGCTGGCGGAAGGGACCAAATATGAAAAACCGAGACATCTTCATGGTACAGACCTTTCGAATTTGCGAGCCTATGTGCAAGGCGATCCGTTAAAAGATATTCATTGGAAAGTGTCCGCAAAACACGGGAAATTTGTGACGAAGCAATATGAAGAACCTATCCATTCGCCTATTACAGTCGGTTTAGATTTGTCTGAGGAGCAGTGCTTTGAAGAGCGGCTCTCCTTCACGATGACTTGTCTCTATTATTTTTATACACAAGGAATCCCTTTCACGTATCAACCGATGCAGCATATCGGAGAACGTATGGAAGTGGCGGACGCAGTAACGTATGAACGAGTGCGGCAATCATTAGCGATGGCCACTCCTTCGTCTACTGCCGTAACGGCTGAAGCTTTTCAACAAGTTGAAGGAATGATACTCATTACGAGTACGACGGAAGCGCCGTTTTATCAAGTGGCGCCTGCATTGAAATTATTCATTTACGTCGTCTCCAAAGAAAAACCTAAAATCGTTTCTCAAATGGTGTACATTCCGGTTCGTGAGGAGGAGGAAGGATGACGAGAACGCAAATTTCTATACTGTCCCGTCTCGTAATTTATGTGAGCAGCTTTTTTATTTTGTCAGAATGGTTAACGCCTATTTTAGCGGTTACTCACTCTGGTTCTCGCTTTCATTTTCTTCTTTTTATTAGTTTCAGCTTAACTTTATACTTTTTAAGGGCTCGTTGGTTTATTAGCTTCCCTCTCAAATTATTTTTATTGATCGCATTAACGACGAAAATTTTCAATGAACATGCGACGTGGCGAGAAATTTGGCCATTTTTGAAAGAACAGTATGAATGGAATGTTCCTTTTCTTTTCATGTGGGACATTGAATGGTTAACGAATGAATTTCGAACGTTATTATTTTTCGTTTTATTATGGATGTTTACGTATTTCATTCATTATTGGACGGACTATATGAAGCGACTTTTTTTATTCGTGATCGTCACGTGGACGTTTTTCATTGTCCTTCATATTTTCGGCACGTATGACAGCACGCTCATTATTCCGAAAGTGATGGCGTATTGTTTGATTATTTTAGTCGCGATGTATTGGTATCGCGTGTCTGAACGCAAGCTTCCGCACAATTGGAAAACGGCATTAATCAGTCAAATAGTAGCGGTCGTTGTCGTTTGGGGAGTGGCATTTTTCTTACCGACTACAGGGGACCAAATGCTATTGTCGGATCGTGGATCACAACAAGATAAAGCGACCGGATATAGTGAAGATGACGAACAACTAGGTGGCACGATTCAAGATAACGATGCGGTCGTGATGAAAGTGAAAGGCCCGGCGAAACAATATTGGAAAATTGAAACGAAAGATACGTATACGTCGAAAGGTTGGGCGAATACGGAAGAAGAACATCGCAAGGCCACATTACCTTTTGTCGATTCGATGAGTTCGTATGAAAAGTATACGATTCAATTGCTGCATCCCTTACCGTATGCTCCCTATCCATATCAAATGGAAGAGGCGACTCCTTTAGATGGAGGAGGGGCTGCGGTGTTTACGCTGGAAGAAGAGTATGATCGTCTGCGTGCTTATGCAAGTTATGATGAGGTAGATGTTACGACGTATCAAGTGGCCGTTCGAAAAGAAGCGTATTCTGTCGATTATATGCGTACGCTACAACTTGAAGATTATGCGAGTGAACCAATCGGACGTTATTTACAATTGCCAGATAGTTTACCACATCGCGTACGAGAACTTGCGGCGTCGATTGTCGAACCGTATGACAATGTGTACGATCAAGTGAAAGCAGTCGAACATTATTTTGCGGAGAATGGTTACGTATACGATAAGACGAATGTGCCGATTCCTCAAGATGGTGAAGATTACGTCGATCAGTTTTTATTCGAATCTCAAGTAGGTTACTGTGACAACTATTCAACTTCGATGGTCGTCATGCTTCGTTCATTAGGTATCCCAGCACGTTGGGCGAAGGGATACGCATTTGGTGAACAGCATTATGAAGAAGGAGAAATCGTCCATACAATTACTCAAAACGATGCGCACTCTTGGGTGGAAGTGTATATGAAAGAGGAAGGTTGGGTCCCATTCGAGCCGACACTCACCTTTACGAACCCTGCTGACTTTTATGAAGAACGAGAAACAACGCCAGAAGTAGAACGCGAACGTGAAGAAATAGAAGAAGAGAAGGAATCATCTCCTGAAGTTGTCTCCTCTACTTGGAGTAAATGGCCGTTCTTCATCGTCATAGGCGCTTTAGTGATTGGGATGTATTTCGTGATTAGACGTCAGCGTCGCGAAAGAACATTAGAGGAAACTATGCCGACAGAATACGAGAAAATTTTAAAGAAACTTCGGAAAAAAGGATTTGAACGTCATGAAGCAGAAACGTATTTAACGTTTGCGACAAAAGTGTCGGACGAATTAAACCTCGAAGATTTCATCGAGTGCACGAAAATTTATGAAAAATTGCTTTATAATGGAATGCTTGAAAAAACTGAATGGTTGCGTTTGCAACAATTGATAGACCGCGTTTTTGAACAGGTTGACGGTTGATTTCTATCCATTTTACGAGTAAAATGAACGCAATCGAACGTTGAAAGTTTTTTCAACGCAAGTGAGTCATATCACTTAATTTTAAGAGAGAAAGAGGTAAAAACATGGCAGCGCCTTTATTAAGTGCACAACAGAAAATTGTCGTTATAGACTTAGGTAGCGCACACAATCAGCTCTTGACGCGTACGATTCGCGAACTAGGGATGTATAGTGAGCTTCACGTCCATACGACGACAGCAGAACAGATTCAAGCGATGAATGCAGCAGGTGTCATTTTATCAGGTGGAACACTCGACGTAATCGAGAAGTACGAATTAACGGTGGATCCAAACATTTTCAAATTGGATATTCCGGTACTTGCGATTAGTTCAGGAGTGAAAGAAGTCATTGAACAATTCGGTGGAGCGGTGCAGAAGCGCAACGTCCTCGATGCACAAGAAGAAATTCAAGTGCCAGCCTCTACTTTATATGAACAACAAGCGACATTGACGGTTCACTTTGCAGAGCAATACGAAATTACAAATTTACCAACAGGATTTGAGCGTCTCGCTGGCGATGACGTTATCGCGAACGATGAAGCGCAAGTGTACAGTGTACAATACCATCCGGAACTTTCGGCTTCAGAAGGCGGTAAAGAGTTATTGAAACGCTTCATCTACGACATTTGTAAAGCGACAGATGAATGGACGATGAAATATTTCGTCGATATGGAAGTCGAACGCATTCGTAATACAGTCGGAGATAAGAACGTTTTATGTGCTTTAAGTGGTGGCGTTGACTCTTCAGTTGTAGCAGCACTCGTGCATAAAGCGATCGGTAAACAATTGACATGTATTTTCGTCGATCACGGTTTACTCCGTAAAGGTGAAGCAGATAGCGTCGTTGAAACATTCCAAGGGAAATTCAACATGAACTTTATTAAAGTGGATGCGAAAGATCGCTTCTTAGGAAAATTAAAAGGCGTAACGGATCCTGAACAAAAACGTAAAATTATCGGAAATGAATTTATTTACGTATTCGATGATGAAGCGGCAAAATTAGAAGGTATCGACTATTTAGCGCAAGGTACGATTTATGCGGACGTC
Source organism: Savagea faecisuis (assembly GCF_042675605.1). Lineage (NCBI taxonomy): Bacteria > Bacillati > Bacillota > Bacilli > Caryophanales > Caryophanaceae > Savagea > Savagea faecisuis. Next base: position 4,090 of record NZ_JBHTJF010000012.1, on the reverse strand, counting down.
ATCGAAAGTGGAACAGCGACATCAGAAACGATTAAATCTCACCATAACGTTGGGGGATTACCAGAAGATATGGAATTTGAATTAATCGAGCCGTTAACAGCGCTCTTTAAAGACGAAGTTCGTAAGCTCGGTTTAGAATTAGGTCTTCCAGAGGAAATCGTGTGGCGCCAACCATTCCCAGGTCCAGGCCTTGGAATCCGCGTACTAGGAGAAGTGACGGAAGAGAAATTAAAAATCGTTCGTGAATCGGATTGGATTTTACGCGAAGAAATCGCAAAAGCAGGACTCGATCGTGACATTTGGCAATACTTCACTGTATTACCGAACATCCGCTCAGTCGGAAAACGCGATGAAAAACGTACGTACGACCATGCGATCGGCATTCGTGCTGTACACTCAGTAGACGGCATGACGTCAGACTGGGCACGAATTCCGTGGGATCTTTTAGAAAAAATTAGCACGCGCATCACAGATGAAGTAGAACACGTAAACCGCGTCGTCTATGACATCACAGCAAAACCACCAGGCACGATTGAGTGGGAATAATACGAAGCTCTTGTTGACACATTTGTGTCGCAAGAGCTTTTTATTTTACATTGTTATTTAAGTCAAACTGAAAATCAATTATATTTAGCTTAAATGGCGATCGAACACTTAAGTAGATTCAGTTTTCCTGTATTAAACTAGATTTTTAAATCATCAGTTAGTATTTTAGATACATAAATGAGATTTTTAGAAATAGTAAACACTCGATCTTCCCTTAAAAGAAAAAATATTCAGTAAATATTATAGCGTATTTGATGATGTCTTGATATATTTTGGATAATAGATTAAATAGAATGTAGACATTTACTGAAAGGGATAGGAGTATCGTGATACAATTATTTTTAAAATGTTATTCAATTAAACGAGTCGTCTTTGAACCCTTCGAAATTAGTGTATAAAAGTAAATTATGTTTAAATATAGAAAAAGAGAAGAAAGGATTGTATGATAGTTGATGGAATCTCAATGGGGAACGTTATTTATGTTGATTTTTAGATATTACAAAGACTAACACCATGCATATTTGTTGTTTGAGTGAAGTATATTAACGAATTTAACACATGGTTGCTTAAATTCAATTTATTTTGGAACGAGCAATAGAAAATTAGATTCTGAAATTTGTAAGGAATCAAAGTGAAAAATATATGTTATCTATCTTTAACAATCGATGTAGTAATAGGAATGACTCATATTGATACGAGGTGAGAAAGTGTTAACGCAGCGAGAGCAAAGAAAAGCAGCAAAGAATTTTGCTGAAAAGTGGGAAGGAATAGGATATGAAAAGGGTGACTCAGCGAGATTTTGGCTTTCTTTATTAAATGAAGTTTATGGTATTGAAAGACCAGCAGAGTATATACGTTTCGAAGATCGAGTTATGCTTGATCATACAAGTTTTATTGATGGATTTATACCATCTACCCATGTTTTAATAGAGCAAAAATCTATTGATAAAGACCTTAGAAAGGGAATTAGGCAATCAGATGGTTCACTCCTATCTCCTTTTCAACAAGCGAAAAGATATTCAATAGAGCTTCCTTATGATGACAGGCCAAGGTGGATTGTCTTAAGCAATTTTAAAGAGTTTCATATATATGATATGAATAAGCCGCAATCTGAACCTGAAGTGGTCTATTTGAAGGAATTAGAGACAGACTTTTACCGTTTGAACTTTTTGATTGATGATGAAGACCACTATATTAAGAAATCAATGGAAGTTTCTATACAAGCCGGTGAATTAGTTGGTGTTCTATATGATGCTTTATTAAAGCAATATAAAGATCCAGAGGAGGAAAGCACTTTAAAGCATTTAAATATTCTTTGTGTCCGTTTTGTTTTTTGTTTTTATGCTGAAGATGCAGGGATATTTGGTCGTCATAACATGTTCCATGATTATCTAAAGAAATTTAGTGATAATCCAACAAGCTTCAGGGATGCATTAATCAAGTTATTTACAGTACTAAATCAGGAGGAGCACGAGAGAGATCCTTATCATTCAGATGAACTACTTGCTTTTCCATATGTAAATGGTGGTCTTTTTGAAGATAGTGATATTGTGATTCCTAGAATAAATGAAGAGATTATTGATGTTATACTAAATAAAGCTTCAGCTAACTTTAATTGGGCTAGTATCAGTCCGACTATTTTTGGAGGGGTATTTGAATCTACGCTAAATCCTGAAACTAGAAGGTTGGGGGGGATGCACTATACTTCTATTGAAAACATTCATAAGGTTATTGACCCTTTATTCTTAGATGAATTAAAAGAAGAATATAAAGATATTATGAATCTTAAGACGCTTAATACCAGACAGAAACGCCTTAAACAGTTACAAGAAAAAATGGCTTCACTCAAATATCTTGATCCAGCTGCTGGTTCTGGAAACTTTTTAACTGAAACGTATATTTCTTTGCGTAAATTAGAGAATAAAATTTTGAGAGAATTATATGGAAATCAGATTATGTTAGGTATGATACATAATCCAATAAAGGTATCTATTAGTCAATTTTATGGTATAGAGATAAATGACTTTGCAGTATCAGTTGCAAGAACCGCTCTGTGGATAGCGGAATCACAAATGATGAAAGAAACAGAAGATATTGTCAATATGAACCTTGATTTTTTACCCTTAAAGACTTATCCAAATATTGTTGAAGGAAATGCTCTAAAAATAGACTGGGCAAGAGTGATCCCGAAGCAAGAGTTGAATTATATTATAGGTAATCCGCCATTTGTTGGTACAAAGTATCAGTCGCCCGAGCAAAAATTAGATTTAATAGATCTAAATCCCAATCTAAAAAAACTAGATTATGTAACGGGTTGGTTTTATAAAGCTGACAAATACATTAAAGGAACTAGAATTGGTGTTGCATTTGTTGCTACTAATTCTATTACTCAAGGTGAACAAGTTGCTCCTCTATTTGAGGCAGTAGAGTTTGAAATTGATTTTGCATATCAAACTTTTGTGTGGCAAAGTGAAGCCAGTAAGAGAGCAAGTGTACATTGTGTAATCATTGGATTTTCAACGTTTTATAACAAAAGAAAAAAATATATTTTTGACTCATCTGGGATTCCAAATGAGGCTGAAAATATCAACTTCTATTTGATAGATGCACCCAATATAGTAATAGAAAAGACGCGTAAACCGATAAGTTCTAATATTCCAGAAATGTCAAAAGGTAGTCAACCTACAGATGGAGGCTATCTCTTATTGAATGAAGAAGAGAAAGTGTCATTTGTTAAGAAATATCCAGAACTTTCATATTTAATTAGAAGATATATGGGAGCGAAGGATTTCCTTAATAATAAATATAGGTATTGTTTTTGGTTGAAGGGAGTAGAGCCTAGTCAGTATAGACATATACAGGAAATTAGAGAAAGATTAGAAGGTGTTAAACAGAGTCGTTTAGCAAGTAAGAAGGAGGCTACTCGCAAATGGGCTGATAGACCATACTTGTTTACTGAGGATAGACAGCCTAATGGAAATTATTTGTTAGTACCTGTCGTCTCTTCTCAAAACAGAAGATATGTACCGATTGGATACATAAATGAAGAGGTGATTGCCAATACTAATGCGCAAATGATTCCAAATGCTTCTTTATATCATTTTGCAATTCTAAATTCAAATGTTCATAACGCATGGATGAGGGCGATTTGCGGCAGAATGAAAAGTGATTATGCGTATTCAGCTACTATTGTCTATAACAACTTTCCTTGGCCTTCTGTAAGTGATGAAGATAGTATCAATATTGCAGAGAGTGGTCGTAAAATTTTAGAAGCGAGATCTCTTTATTCGAACTCTACCTTATCTGATTTGTATGATGAATTAACGATGCCATCAGAACTTAGGGAAGCTCATCAGGAAAATGATAAAGCTGTCATGGAGATTTATGGCTTTAATTGGCGCAAGATGACAGAGTCTGAGTGTGTAGCTGAGCTTATGAAAATGTATCAAAATTTGATTACAAAATAAATTTGTTGCACGTCTGTTGATTAACTAATTTTTACCACCAAAAACTAACAAAAAAGAGAGATTCCATGTAAAATGTA
>NZ_JBHTJF010000011.1:0-3948 GCF_042675605.1 Savagea faecisuis | reverse complement strand
CATGAATGGATGCCGTTTCTGACAAAGACTTAACATTTTTGTGTCCAAGATATTGACATAGATCCAATTGTTGGATATAAGGTTAAGCATTTACCTAACAATCTTTTTAATAATGATGAAGAAAGATGTAAATCAAATGAAGTTGAGTCCACAGAAGAGCTTAACTATCCACTTTAAATAAATGAAGATATTGATATAAAGGGATTCAGCTAGATAGGATATCCATAAATTTGACCTTGATAAAACTCAAAACGTTAATTTTATATTATCGTATTCAAAACTCTTTCTCACTTTTGTGGGAGAGGGTTTTTTATTTGAAATATAGGTTAGCCTAAAAATTAAAAGAGCATTGACATATTAGTATAGATAGTCTATATTTAAGTTAATTAAAAGGAAAGGGTGTTATTTTTACTACAATGAGCAAATAATCCTATTTATATAAAGAAAATCAACATAAAAAACCTAATAATAATTTTGTAAAAGTTATTTTAAGGGATTTTTATGTTCAATTTTCAGATTAGGATTGTATTGTGAAGTGTAGTTTACCCTAATATTATAATGCTTTTTTAGGTGTATACTGTTAATTTTACTGACTTCCTATTCTGAATAGAATTAGGGGTTTTTTTTATTCCCCTCAAAATAAGGAGATGGGAAAATGTTATTATTTGAAGGTAAATCGATAAAAAAACATATGCAAGATAGATTATTATTTGATATAGAGCTAATCCAGGTACATGAACATCAACGAATAGGTTTAGTTGGTAGGAATGGAACGGGGAAGACAAGTCTATTAAAAATCTTCGCAGATGAAGAACAGGCAGAAGGAGGACATATTTATCATTTTACCTCTGTAAAATTAGTTCCACAATTTAAAGAGACGAGCTCAGAGAAAAGTGGTGGAGAAATAACGCAACAATATTTACAACTAGCATTGAATGAAAAACCTGGATTATTGATCTTAGATGAACCGACAACCCATTTAGATACAGAAAGAATTAATTGGTTAGAAAAGAAATTGGTTAACTATCAAGGAGCATTGATAGTCGTATCACATGATCGGACATTTCTAAATAATATCTGTACTAAAATTTGGGAATTAGAAGAAGGTAATTTAAAGGTATTTAAAGGGAATTATAATGCTTATCAAGAGCAGAAGGAATTAATAAAAATACAAGAGCAAACTGCCTTTGAAAAGTATGAACGAGAGAAGCGGCAGTTAGAAGTAGCAATCCGGCAAAAAGAGGCAAGAGCACAGCGAGCAACAAGAAAGCCTAAAGATTTGAGCTCTTCAGAGGCAAGAATAACAGGTGCTAAAACCCATTATGCCAATATACAGAAAAAGTTAAGGGGTTCTGCGAAAGCATTAGAAACAAGGTTGGAACAATTGGATAAGGTTGATAAGGTGAAGGAACTACCTGAAATTAAGATGGATGTACTAAACGAAGAGAACCTAAGAAATCAATCCGTGTTACGCGCTGAAAACGTAAAGGGTGAGGTAGACGGACGTAAGCTTTGGGATCCCTTTAGTTTATATTTATATGGCGGTGATAAAGTTGCTATTATTGGAAAAAATGGAACGGGTAAAACAAGTTTGCTTAAAAAAATAGTTGAGAGAGATGAAGGGGTATCCATTCCAGAAAAGGTTAGGATAGGTTATTTTTCCCAACATTTAACCATCCTTGATGACGATAAATCGATCATAGAAAATATACAATTAACTTCCAGTCAGAATGAAACGCTAATTAGAACGGTCTTAGCAAGAATGCATTTCTGGGATGAAGATGTATATAAAAAAGTGAGTATATTAAGTGGCGGTGAAAAAGTAAAAGTAGCACTAGCTAAACTATTTTTAAGTGACGTAAATATGCTGGTGTTAGATGAACCTACAAACTTTTTAGATATTGAATCTTTAGAAGCGCTAGAAACATTAATGAAAACGTATCATGGAACGATACTATTTGTTACCCATGACCGTATGTTAGTAAAAGAGATTGCTACAAAAATAATTGAAATCAAAGATGAAAAAGTAACAGTATTTGATGGTTCTTACGATGAGTATGAAGAATGGTTAGAGAATAAATCGAAATCTAACAATGATGATAAACTTTTACTAATCGAAACGAAAATATCTGACGTTTTAGGTAGGTTAAGCTTAGAGCCATCCCAAGAATTAGAAGATGAATTTCAAAGGCTATTAGAAGAAAAGAAAAGACTGAATTAGTAAGTTTTAAATATATAATTATTTATAGAAACTATAGGGAATAAGAGGGTGCTCTAAAGTGCAAAACGGGTCAAGCCTATTTGTGAGCGATTTAATGCAATTATGGTTCAAATATTAAATACTTGTATAATGAACTATCAAAGCTACTAGAAAAGAGATCAGTAGCTTTTGTATTATAATTTCCATAAGAAATTAATTAAAAGGAATTTCATTAAAATCACGGAAACATATGATAATCTAAGTCTAATAAGCCTATGATATAAGCAATGTTATTGTTCGGCAAATGAACTGTAGAAATAGGGATGAATTATTTATGATTGAAAAGAGTATACAATCAACTGAAGGAAGAGTTTATTATTGGACAAATACAATAAATCCATCAAGGAGAAGTACAATTGTTTTTTGTCACGGTTTAACAGCAGACTATACTCTTTTTGATAAACAAGTGAAATATTTAAAGGATAAATATAAGTTGATTACTTGGGATTGGGACAACGCCCTTTGGTAAAGGTTACTACAAGAAATCAGAACTCTTTTGGATAAAGCATTATTCTACGATTGCGAAACTGTACCCTTACACTTTTTATGCAAAAGTTGCAGCGAAAAGCATTACAGTAACTAAAGAAGCAAATGAAGGTATGTATCATACATTAATGAACTTGGGTAAAAAAGGTATGCTGAAGGCAACTAGTGAGGTTTATGGTGAGCTTTTAAAAGTAGAAGATGAAATCGAGTTTAATTGCCCTGTTTTAATTACTTATTGGGAGTACGACCAAACAGGCTATGTGAAAAAATATTGTAATGATTGGGCCGAGAAAACAGGCTATCTATTAAAAGTGATTAGTAATGCCTCTCATAAAGCAAATTATGATAATTATGAAGAGTTTAATGATTTATTGACTATCTTTGTCGAATCATTATAAAAAAATATCACAATTAGGCGCGATTATGAAATAAAAAAATTAAGCATTTACCTAACAAACATTTTTATAATGATGAAGAAAGATGTAAATCAAAAGAAGTTGAGTCCATTTACATCCCTATCAATCTATTTTCAATAAATGAAGATATTGATACAAAGGGATTCAGCTGGATGCACTATCCATAGATTGATAGCCGATAAAACTCAAAACGTTAAGACGACCTTGTTATATCAATGTTTGTGGGCGATTTGATGCAAATGTGGTGCAAATATCAAAATTTGTATATGAATTATCAGAGGTGCTAGTAGAGATGCTAGTGCCTTTTTCGTGTTCTAAATTTCCCATTGATTAGAATGAAAGAAGCTTAATTAAAAGCACGGAAATATGATACACTGAGATTAAGTAAAGTTCAAAGGGAATTTATTGTTCAGCAAACGGGCTAATTAGTTAAACAAGAACTTTAATAGTAAAGGATTGATTTAGGTGGAAAGAAAGTCGAGAAAAATTTATGAGTATATGACGATTGAGCAAAAGCAGGAAGCCTTAAAACTTTTAAAGCAAGATAAAGAAGAGTTAAGTAAGGAATACAAAAAGGCAGCAAAAACCTATCCAAAAATAGTTAGGCAAGTTATTAGCGATACTTTAGACAAATGGGAATTAGAAATTGATGAACTAAGTATAGATATTGAGAATGGAAACGGAATATTAATAAAGTAGTCTTTAACAATCGGGTGAGATTTGGAGCTAGTATAGATGTATGGACACAAGTAAGTTAAGTCTCTATCCTAATAAATAGAGAGGACG
>NZ_JBHTJF010000010.1:0-3772 GCF_042675605.1 Savagea faecisuis | reverse complement strand
CACGGTTAAAACAGAAAAGTGAGGAATTTTATTCCGATATTTTTGGGGAATTTTAAGCCGATATTGACACCCCTGTCAAGAACAACAAATAAAACAAAAAAGGGAGTATTTTTAAACTGAAAAAAAGAGTAAAAACAAGCAACAAACCAATGAGCAAAGATAATTGTTGGTAGTAAAAATCACTGCTTTTTCTTTCGCTTTCTAAGCATAAATTGAGCAATTGCTGCTCCGCATTTGATGGCTTCCTTTTCATATTTTGATTTTCCTTCTCTCGTTTATCTGTCCAAAAACAAAAGGGGAGAAGATCGCCCTTACATCATTGGACAGGGGGGAAAGCAACGCTCCATTTGATTGCTTGCTTCCTAGTTGTAGTATAGTCTTCTCTAAATGAATTTATGCGCCTATTCCATCAAAACGGTCGTGCGGTCTGTGAATGATCACTCCTCTATTTTAAAGACCATTTCCACTCTTCAAAAATAGAAAAACCGCTCCGCTTCCATCAAAATGGTCGTGCGGTCTGTGAATTATCACCCCTCTACTTTTAAAGATAATCTCCCTTTTCAAAAACAGAAAGCCCGCTCCGCTTCTCTTAACTCATGAAGCATAATTGAATAAAAGTATGAGAAAACCTTGTTCTCTTTCAAGAAAAACCGCTGCTCTTTTAATTAAAATGGTCGTTCGGTCTGTTGGTTAAACACTCCTTATTTCAAAATATAAGACCGCTTCTCTTGAATTAAAATGGTTTTTCGGTCTGTCAGTGAGTGTCATCCTTTTAAAAAAATTGCTCCAAAAACAGAAAGACCGCTTCCTTTTTATTATTAAAGAAGCGATTGATTGAAAAAAAGAGAGGAGAAAAGCCTGAATAAAAAAGGGGTGATTTATTCAATTATTCAAAGACCGCTCCGCTTCCTCTTTTTTTAAAATGGTCGTCTTTATCATGGCTGCTCATATAAGGAAGAAGCGGTTTTTTGTTTCTACTATGATTCATAAAATGAAAATTATCTTCTCTTTTTCCTCCTGCTTTTCTTCCACTTTTCATTCATATTCTTTTTTAAATTTTCATCAATTCGAGGAAAATTCCCCTGTTTTTAAATAGGTGGTTTTCTGCTTGTTTGATTCAAAAAGAAAGGAGCGATAACGAAAACTCCTCTTTATTTTGAGGTAGCTCCGGGGGTGTTTTGGTTGTATGGTTTTTCGGTCTTTGGATGGTCTTTCTAAAAGGGCATGTGCCAACATCCATTTTAGGTCCCACTTTAGCGGGTAGTTGCAATTTGTTTAAAATAGAAAGTGAGGTTTTGTGGGGGCTTCACTCCCTTTCTCTCATTCTTTGAAGATTCTTTTGAAAACAGCCCTTTTTCTACTCATTTTAAAACGTATGTTCGCCTTTTAATAAAAGGTCTTTCTTGTACAACTTTTTTGTAAAAAACACAAAAAAAGAAGAGGAATTTCGATTCTCCTAAAAAGAAGATTTCCCCTTCATTTCCTCAACTTATTAATATTATCCGACCAAAAAACAACGTATCAAAAACAGACAAACCCCTTCATTCAAGAAAGGAAAACTTCTTTGGAAGATGCACTTCTTTCCTCTTAGTTATTTCATCAATTCGACACCTATGCCCATCCGATCCAGATAGAAACAGAAGATGAATTGTTCGCTCTCCCCTTTATTCTCTCTTAAACGACTCACGTTAAAAATGTATAAATAAACGAAATACTGATTATTTATAAAAAGAGAGCGATTTTCTGTTTTTAAAACCGCTCCCTTTTTGATACCGAATTTCACTTAATTTTTCTTTTACATCTTCCTGTTGTTTATCCCTCTTCTACTGCCAACACTTGAAATTTTAAGAGCATACTCAACGATTGTTCAAGTGACTGATAATCAACAACAAATGTTTCTTGTAGTTGATTCATAACATTCGAAGTAACAAAGTGTATCTCCCCTGCCGCCTTGTCGTTTGCATATCCATAAGGATAGAAATTAGGTGCTGTCATCGGATCGTTCTCTTTCAACAACTGCACAAGGTATTCAGGAGAGAGTGCTCGTTTAAGGTATTCAGAAGAATCACCAACGATCGTGTCTTGTAGCACAACACGAATATAACTATCTTCATGCTCCGCTTCTAAAAATTCAGCAAATAAGTAAATGGTCTTTTCTTCTTCATAATGTTTGTCGAGCAGAAGCCCCGTCTTCGACAAATCATTAATAGAGTTTTCTAAGACGAGGGGCATAACAGGCTTCATCCAAATGTTTAACTCGTCTTCTTTCTGATTTGAATCATAAAATGTGATCTGTCGCTGTATAGCCTTACGACGAAAAGTCGATTTCCTATTCAAAAAACAAGAAGCGGTACTCTCCATGCGAAAATACGTGAAGACCTTACAGAAACTCCCAGAGCAGCCTGTGTTTAATTATAAAGAAACAGGGATGTTTGTTACCCAGAATGATTTAAAACGAGAAATTGATAGGACAGAACGATTCCTACGGAACGATTCTCCTTTTATCAACGACCGAACTTTCTTTTTTGTACTTCTCCGCTTCTTTTGACAAACAGTTTTCTGCAAAAGATTTCCCTTTCGAACAAGGGAATTTTTCGCTTTTTATCGGTTTTTCAAAATCGTGGAACGTTTTCCGCCTAAAAAAACGCTGTACCCCTTGATAGACGTGGCTTACAGCGTTTCATCCTGCTTTCGTTTTTTAGGGTGCACTATATTCTATATAAGGAAGGTATTTTTCAAACAGGGGAGTTCTCCTGTTCTCAAAACACCAATTTGAACTTTAAAAACACTTACAAAACAGAAGAATTTTTTAAATTGGAGCGGATCATTCTACGTCAAAAACACTCAAAAAGAACAGGTGTCTTTTAAACTTACTAAAATCGATTGTAAGAGCTTTTAAAATTTTGGTGATAATTTATACTCGAAAGGTTTTAAAGTGCTAAATTGATATGTTCTATCGACTTCTAGGGGGTGTTCTTCTTCTTTTGGGTGTTCTCTTTCTCATTTTTCAAAAAAGTCTTCTTTTTTAAAAAAGCCATTTTCGTTTTAATTCATTCTCCGCATTTAAAAAAACAACCTCTCGAACAAGGAAATTTTTCGCTTTTTATCGGTTTTTCGAAATCGTGGAACGTTTTTCGCCTAAAAAAACGCTGTACCCCTTGATAGACATGACTTACAGCGTTTCATCCTGCTTTCGCTTTTTAGGGTGCACTATATTCTATATAAGGAAGGTATTTTTCAAACAGAAGAATTTTTCTATTCCAAAAGACAGATGTTTTTGAAATTTTAGGTGTTTTTAAAGAGCATTTTCTTCAAAAAAGGTGTCTTTTTTTAAACAACAGTGGATCTGACATTTTAGATGTTTTTTTGCCCCTACCGACTAAAAGGCACAGGAGGATGATTTCTCTTAAAAAAGCAGGTTGAAAAGCAATCAAAAAGAGTAGTTTTCTTCAAAAAAGTGACCTCTAAAAAAGAGGTGCTCATTCGCCTTTAACTGATGTAAGGGCAACAAAGTCCACAAAATTTCAAAAAACGAGTTAAAATCAAGCTGTTTTTATCTTTTGTGATTAAAAAAGCAGAAATAACCAACCTTATAAAATGATTATTATGAAGAATTCGGTATTAATGCTAAAAATACCGTAGCACCTTTAAATGTATATTTTATGTATAAAATGATGAATAATTTCTATTGTACCGTAAAGGGGATTTGGAGCTAGTATAGATGTATGGACACAAGTAAGTTAAGTCTCTATCCTAATAAATAGAGAGGACG
>NZ_JBHTJF010000009.1:761-138346 GCF_042675605.1 Savagea faecisuis | reverse complement strand
TGAATACACACGTGATGAACTACCTTGAATGGGTGAATCGTCATTTACACAAAAATATTGACAGTACCTTCGTCATATTTTAAACTTCTATTTTATTCATTATTTCAAAATACTAAAAATATCTTTTTCTTATTATTTTTTAATTTAATTTATAATTCTTTGTTATTTTCATATGTTTTATTTTGTTTTTTACGTTATTATAGAAGAAGTTAAGCATTTATTACTATTTCTTAAGGAGTGGTTTTCATGAAATCCGTTCGTATGAAATTGATTGCTACTTTTGTTGCGATGATTAGTTTGTTGTTAATCATCGTCATCATTAGTATTTTTTCGACAAAAAGTGTAACGAATGAGTATGATATCATTTTGGAGGAGAATTTGGATACAGTCGATCTACTCGATCAAATTATTTTATCCCAATCGCATATCGTCAGTGATTTGCGCGCTTATTTACTTTATAACAATGAAGCTGACCGCCAACGATTGGAACAAAATATCGAAACCGTGTCTGATTTAGCCGATGATTTTGCTGTTAAAGTGAGCAAATATGAAACATTACAACAACCGATTGCTGAGATGATGACTTTAGGAGGCGATTATGCTGAACGAGTCCCATCATTAATCGCTTCCGGTACAGATGAAACAGAACGTGCTATTCAAGAACGTGAAGAAGCGGCTCAAATTAATCGTGACTTCGTAGCACAAGTTGGGCATGTGAAAGAAGTTTTGCATGATATTACGGACGAGAACTTAAGTGAGTTAAATCAAGTCGTGAAACGTTCGACCAATGTAATGCTCATCGTAGCGACTGTGGCGATTTTTGGAGGGTTAGCAATCTTTATCATCTTAAGCCGATCGATTCGAGTTCCTTTGGAAAAAGCGACGATTGCTTTAGAAGAAATGGCGGATGGCAATTTAGCAATTGAAGCTGTTCATGTGAAGACGAAAGACGAGACAGCACGTATGGCTCAATCGTTAAATGATATGCTCGGTACGTGGCAAAGCGTCGTGAAACGTGTCAACGATACATCTACTGAACTTGCGGCACAGTCACAACAACTATCTGCAAGCGCGGAAGAGAGCTTAGCATCGAGTGAAATGGTTGCGACGACAGCCGAACAAAACATGCGCAATAGTGAAGATCAAGAAAATTATGTACAACAAGCAACTGAATCATTAAATGAAGTAAGTATCGGAATCGATCAAATTACAGAAAGCAATGAAGATATGTTGCAATCTGCCGAAGAAATGGATCGCTACGTACAAACAGGTAAACGTGTCATGGACGATGTAGCTATTCAAATGCAAGATATCGACCAAACGATTCAAGAGTCGACAGAAATTATGGAGCAAATGGCTCGCAAATCGAGCGAAATTCAAGAAGCTTCTTCTTTAATTGCTGGCATTAGTGAACAGACGAACTTACTCGCTTTAAATGCGGCAATTGAAGCTGCTCGCGCTGGCGAACATGGTGCTGGATTTGCTGTCGTTGCTGAAGAAGTACGTAACTTAGCGGAAGAATCGACACGTTCTGCTTCAAAAATTGATGAAATGATCATCGAAGTGCGAGAAGCAGCTGAACGTGCTGTTCGTTCGATCAACCGTGGACAAGAAAAAGTATCGGAAGGACTAGAACGCACGACAGAATCGCTCGATACATTCAACCAAATTGAACGTTCTGTCACAGATGTGAACGAACGGATTGAGACGGTATCGGCGGCTGTTGAACAAATTCAAGCGATGACGAATGAAGTGTTGCGCAGTACGACAACATTGCGCTCACTCGCTGATGAATCGACAGCAAGCGCGCAAAATACGAGCGCAGCGACAGAAGAACAACTCGCGGCAATGGAACAAATTTCAGCAAGTTCAGAACAGTTATCTAAGCTCGCTGAGGAATTACAAGACGAAATTTCACAATTTAAACTGTTTTAAAAAAGTGTGTCCATTCAACAACTCGTTGATTGGACACACTTTTTATCCTTGATGACAAGATGGACAACAGTGCCAACACCCGTCAAAATTGTTTCGATTCGTTTGCTTTTTCACTTGTTCGAGTGCATCTGAACAATCTAAATGATATCCTTCAATCGCTCGCTGATTTTCAGCATCAGGTAAATGTTTGCAGTTCAAATGATGAATTTCGTGCATGCCTTTATCATCCACATTTCGATTATACAAGTAGTTGAACACGCCTTTCCACCTCCCCATCTTTACGAGCGTTCGTTCATCTTCTCTTCAATTCGTACAAGAGGGAATGTGCGCTTCCCTAAAGAATCTGTCATATGCTCTGCATAATGAAGCATCACGGTATGATCTAATTCTTCAAAGTAAACCGCAAGACGTTCCCATCCTTCCGAATACATTAAAAAGACTTCGCTAATACTGCTGTAAAACGTTTGGGCTAATGTTTCATCGGATAAATTTCCAAAAGGTGCAAGAGAAACATCTATTTGAATCGTACCATCGACAAGCTCAGCACGATGTAAGATGTCATCTTCACTTAACCCATATGTTTGAACGAGTTCGGGGACTAAATCAGCCGTTAAAGTACCTTGTTCATTCGGTGCGCTTTCCACATCATTATTACAAGCTGCCAACACGAACAATAAAGCGATTAATAGGCTGAACGAAAGCTTCCTCATTCAATTCCTCCTCTACTTCATATATCGTTCACTAGCGTATCATATTTTTCTTATAGCGACACTCGTTTTCACTGTTCTGTCTTAAATTTGTTGTTAGCGGACGTAGCGTGTTTTCGCTGTTTCAGGATAGTCTTCTCGAATCCACGCATGACCGTACAATTCTTCCGTCGGTACTAGAAAGTAATCGTAATGTACTTTTCCTTGTTGGTTCGGAACCGGATCGTCCCATGTCACATCAACATAGTAGTATTCCCCGTCTACTTTCACCATATTCCAAGCGTGCAAAACATCATCGCCATACCCTGTCACGTAGTAATTTTCAATTCCAACCTCATCTAAAAATGCGGAAAATGTGCGCGCATACCCTTCACAAACAGCTAACCTATTACTCAACAATCCGTATGCAGTATGTCCCGCTTCTAATGTTTCGCACCCTTCTTCCCCACAACTTTCGAATAACTCCATCTCATAAGCCGTTTGCAACACGATATAATCATGAATCGCTTTCACCCGTTCATATTCATCAAAGTGTGGTTCAATAATTTCTGATGCAATGCGCTCTACTTCATTTGCGACAAACACTCGTTGTTTAGCAATCTCATCCGCTTCGTACCGATAAGTGAAATAAACATCTCCCGAAACACCCCGATATTCGGCTTGCCATGAGACGACATATGTATCGACACGACTATTTTTGGCTATTGCTTCAATCATATCATTTAAATCTTGTGGATGAATCTCCGTTAAAGAAAACGCGTAATGGGGAGCGGACGTATATAAAACATAACGCACCTCTTCATACACTTTCGGAAATAGTGCACGCCATTGTTTTTCTGTTTCGGTAATGAAATCATCTGTCGGCAACGGCTCTATTTTCTGTCCCTCTATCTCGACCACCATGTCACGTTCAGATGGTTGCGCTATCGGTTGTTCGATAGAATGTGGTCTCAGTTCTTCTTCAACGACCGGTGCACACATCGTTAATAAGGCGATGAGAGGCATGAGAGGCATGAAATACGTAAATCGCTTCATTCAACATTCCTCCTTTCTCTCTTCTACGTTCTATTTACGATTCTGTTTCATCATACCGTATAAAAAAGCTAATGCCTTTCCGAAATGGAAAATGCATTAGCTCATCGTTATGTCGTCGCTATTTTCGGTTTGCGCCAAAAGAGTGTAATCACGACACAAATCATTAAGACGACCGCGCTGAAATGATACGGATCATCAATATTTCGTTCATACAAAATCCCACCGACAATCGGTCCGAACACGTTCGCTAAAGAAGTGAAGAAGGAGTTCATCCCACCGACGAATCCTTGATCTTTCCCTGCAATTCTTGATAAGTACGTCGTGACGGCCGGTCGAATGAGGTCAAAACCGATGAACACAGTGAACGTCACCGCCATAATCGCCCAATAGTGATTGACGACCGTCATCATATAAACGAGAACTGCCGAGAAAAATAGCGAACCTCGAATGACTCCAATTTCTCCGAAGCGCTTCGTAAGCGGGTCGAATAACCACACTTGGAAAATCGCCCCGAATACCGCTCCACCTGTAATCGCGATGGCGATATCGTACGGCTCGAATCCAAATTTATGATCCGTATATAAGCTGAAGAATGACTCAAACGCCGCTAATCCGAATGATGAGACGACGATGACTAAAAAAGCGATGAAAAACATCGGGACGAAAATCTTCCGAAAACCGCTCATATTTTCCATCGGACCTGATTCTTCAATCTCTACTTTTTGACGCTCGGGCTCTTTTAATAAAAGAATCGATAAAATAGCCGCTACCGTACCGAGTACAGCCGCTGAATAAAACGGCACACGTGGACCAATCATCGCGAGCATTCCACCGATTCCTGGTCCGATAATGAATCCTGTACTGATCGATGCAGACATTAAACCGAGCGCTTTCGCACGTGTTTCCATCGTCGTAATGTCCGCGATAAATGCGGTGACCGCAGGCATAATAAACGCTGCACTCACGCCCCCTAAAATTCTTGAAACGAAGAGCACTTCAATCGTTTTTCCCATACCGAACAACAATTCAGAAAACCCGAAAATAAATAATCCGAGAACGATCATTATTTTTCGTCCATATTTATCGACAGCCTTCCCTGCGAAAGGCGAAAAAATTAATTGAGTTAAAGCGAACGATGCTGTTAAATAACCGATCACTTTTCCACTCACTTGCAATTCATTCATAATCGTCGGAAGAACCGGTATGACAAGCCCAATTCCTAAAAAAGCAATGAATAAATTACCGAGCAAAATCCACAACATCGTCTTCGTATTTTTGTCCATATAAAACCTCCGTCTAAAAAGCAATAAATATAGATTAAACGATATAGTAACGACATAGTCAACCTTTTTTTCTCGATTTTTCGGAAAAATAAAAAAGCCGAATGCAAAGTGCTTTGACAGCGCATTCGACTTTCTATTTTCTATCTTACTCTCGCGTTAAAATAATTAAATCTTCAGCATTCGCTTGTGGCGGTAATGACTTTGTTGTAATGCCATTGTAATGAACTTCTACTTTGTCATTTTCTTTTAAATGCGTCACTTTATCCGCTTCAATTTCATCCATATGGAAAACAATTTCAGATCCTTCCGCCATGTCAGGCCCTTTTACCGTTTCCGTCACTTCTACTGTCACGTCCGCCCCATCGATCGCTTTGACGATTCCTTGAACACCAGCTTCATTTTTCATTTGTCCTTCCACCTTCTCAACATTTTCTTTTGAATCTTCTACAATATTGTCTCCTGCTTCTTCCACGCTTTCTTTCGTTTCTTCACTACAAGCGGCAAGACTGAATGCGAGCATCGTTACAGCTCCCCATTTCATCATATTTTTCATATTGATCTACTCCTTTTAATATAATGGTTGATTCACATCTAAACGACGTAATTGTGCAGCGTAATATCCTAATATTTGAAACGGAATAATACCGACGAGCGGGGCCATAATCGGGTGTGTTAACGGTAAAACGAAATCATCCCCCTCTTCATCGAGTCCTTCCATCGAGATGACGAACACTTTCGTTCCATATGAACGAATTTCTGCAATATCTTTCCTCATCGGCTTCGCATTGCGCTTATTCGTGATGAGCGCAATTGCAATCGACTTTTCTTGTACTAAAGCGAGCGGGCTATAGCGCAATTCACCGCCGACGTAAGCGTCAGCATGTAATGAGCCAATTTGTCTTAATTTCAAAGCTCCCTCTTGCGCTACCGCATAATCTAACCCGCGGGCAATGACTGTGATGTTCGGTTTGCGCATAAGCAATGCGGGCAACCACGTACGAAAACGTTGGTGCTTATCCAAAACACTATGAATCGCTTGAGCTGTAATGGCGAATTTTTTCGGAACGTCGAATGTATCATACATCCCTTCACTTCGTCCTAATGCAATGGCAAGCATAGAAAGAAATGCGATTTTAGCTACGAACACTTTCGTCGATGTAATCCCGAGTTCAGGCCCTGCATGAATCCATAAAGATTCGTCTGCAAATTGAACGACGGACGACTGTTGTTCATTCGTAATAGCGATCGTCGGGACGTTGTAGCGATTCATTTTTTTAATGCTTTCTAAAATAGAAGGCGTTTCTCCTGAACGAGAAATCGCAAGACAAACCGTCCCTTCAACGAGCTGAGGTGTATTGTAAAGAAATTCTTCACTTTCATACACATCCGTAGGTAATTGTGCCATCCGCTCAAACATCCGCTTACCGATCAATGACGCATGATAACTCGTACCTGAACCGATGATGACGAGACGTTTCGCCTTTTGAAGCATCGCGACAACTTTCGGTGAAATATCAAGTGTGCCATCGTCTTTTAAATATTGACGAGAAAGCTCACAAAGTACTCCTGGCTGCTCATTCATTTCTTTCGTCATATAATCGGCATAATTGCCGAGCGCTACTTCTACTTTTTGAAAGTGGAGCGGGTGCTGTTCTTTTTTGATTGGATGTCCGTCTTTCAAAACGGTGTATTGTTTCGGCTGGACGATGGCGAGTTCTTTAGAATCGAGGTGAATCACTTCCGTAAAATCTTCTGTAAATGCTCGTTGTTCTGCACCGATCATCATCGCTGACTCACTCACTGCGATGCAAAGATTTTTTTGCTCATGCGCAGCATATAATATATTAGGGGTATGTACGTCGAGACAAATGAAAGCATAAATTCCTTCCACTTCCTGTATGAACGTTTGTAACATTTCGCGGATACTTCTTCCTTCTTGTGCTCCCCTTTCTAAATAGCGAAAAAATGTTTCAATATCTGAATCCTCTTGCTGTTTAGAAATTCGTCCCCATTTTTTAACGGTACCGTTAAACACAATCGCAAAACGTCCCTCTTCCATCCCATGTAAATGACTGCGTCTGTCCATCTGTTCCCCAATTAACCAATGCGTATGCCCAATTGCCGTTTTCGCTTCTTCAATTTCATTTAAAGCTAACTGAATGTTCGCTAAAGGATTTCCTTGTTTAAAAAAAGATAATGTTTGATCAGGCTGAATGGCAACTCCTGCCGCTTCAGTTCCTCTATGTTCAAGACGTCTTAATCCGTCAATAATGTATTTCTTCGCAATTAATGCGCTTCCGACATAGCCTATCATTCCACACATGACCATCCCTCCTACTTCTTACACGCACTATTGACCTATTCCACAATCTCTTCACATTTAAACGTCCTACTCATTAATTGTATTCTGTTCTTTTCGAAGTGTAGTATAATAAGTATAGGGAGGCGAACTTTATGAAAAAAATAACCGCATCATACTATCGCCAGTTACAAGAAGAATTACATTATTTAGTTAAAAAACAAGTCATTTCGAAGGAGCAACAGGAACAAGCACTCGAACAATACGAAGTGAAAGAAGGACTCTCCACTTTATCGATTATTTTAGCGATTGGTGCTATTTTAATCGGACTCGGTGTGTTAATTGCTGTCTCGACAAATTGGTCACAATTTTCATTGTTGTTAAAGTTCAGCATTTTATTTATTTCAACCTTGGCTAGTTATGTCGTCGCTTTCGCTTTGCAACATCATTTCGAAAAAACAGCACGTGCTTTTTATTACATCGCCGCTTTCATTACCGGTGCAAGCTTGTATTTTATCGCGTCACTTTACATGAACCATATTGAAACTGGAACGATTGCGCTCATGTGGGCTATCACTCTCATCCCACTCGTCTTATTTTTAGTCGACTTGCCGATTACATTACTGTTTGCCGCATCGCTCCTATGGGCATCCGCAGGGTATGCGACGATCTTTTCATTCGGCATTTTGCTCATTTTACCGCTCATCGCATTTCTCATGTGGGTGAATGAAGTGAAATTAAAAGAATCGAAGCTCGGATTTTTCAGCGTCGTCCTCGTTTTAGTCGTTTGGATTGCAGCTTTAATGAACAGCATCGACGTTCCTGGAATTGTTCCTATCTCATTAATCTTTATTTTAGGAATTGCGTTATTTTTCAATCATTTCGAAAAATATTTCAATTTATCGAGATGGCTCGGCACAATTATTATAAGTATTACATCGCTTTCTTTAATGGGTCGATTCACATGGCAAGCCGTATCTGAAAATTCTGCTTCGATTTACAGTACGAGTTTCACGATTGCATTCGCTATTTTTGCTTTCGCTTTACTGAAGTACGCTCCGTTACAGTCGATCGTATTTATCGGGATTTTAATCGCTCGTCTATACTTTGATTACACGTTCGACCTCATTCCACAATCGCTATTTTTCGTCATCGCAGGATTGTTGATGATCGGTTTCGGTTATTGGTTTGAAAGAACGAGAAGAAATGAGGGACAGAGCCATGCGTAAATTAACTGTTTCAGAATGGTTGATCACGGTCGGACTTTCAGTCATTTGTCTACTCGTTGTCGCTTTTCCACTATGGCAAATTTTGCAGTCGAAAGAGACATTTACGATTCCCGCCATTTCTTATCAAAATGGCGATGACAATCCAACAATTACAATTCAAGTTGAAGCTTCTTTTGATCAATTGGATGAAACGATGCAACAAAGCATTGAAAACGACGATGCTTATCAAACAAAAGTGTATGCGATCTTCGATGAATTGAACGGTGAACTTACATTGCGCCGCGTTCAACTTACGAAACCAGACGAACGCATCTTTTTAGAAGGGTCTCTCTATTTGTACAATTACGGAGATCACGATTCGAAACAATTCACGTATCCGATTACGCTCAATGTCGGACAAGCGATTCGCCATGCGGACGTGTACGAACCGAATGAGCCGTTGATCGATTATGAATATCACTGGACCGCAACATTGCGCTACAATAACGGACATGCACTCGTTACACAATTGAAGAAGCGATAATTTAAAAATGTCAGCTCGATGAAGAGTTGACGTTTTTTCTTGCTCATGACAGGGTATGTTGTCTTAAAAAGTAGGTGATTGCATGATACTCATCACTAGTAAATTAATCGTCGGCTTTTTATTGTTATTGTTTTTTATTCGTTTACTCGGAAAGAAACATTTAGCGCAATTAACACCGAGCGACGTCGTCTATTTTATGGTTTTCGGAGGCATTGTTGAAGAGTCCGTCTACGATGAGCAAATACCGATTTGGCAAATGGCTGTCGCGCTCGCAATATGGGTTGCTCTATCTTATCTTTTTGAAACGCTCGTTTACCGCTCCGATCGCTTGCGCAAAATTGTGAAAGGTGTACCGATTTGCTTAATTTACAAAGGAACGATTCTCTCTGAAACATGTCGCAAACAAAAGCTTGAAATGGAACAATTACGTTCTATTTTAAGAACACAAGGTATTTTTTCCTTGAAAGAAGTGTATCATTTATTTTTAGAACCAGACGGCACATTTAGCGTACAAAAGTATGCGCACTTAGAACCTCCGACAAACGCTCAACTGAACATTAGTGTCGCACAACCTCATTTAAGTTATTTACTCATTAGCGAAGGCGAAATCCACCAATCCACATTACAACAACTCGGACTTTCGGACGCTTGGCTATTAGGTGAAGTCGGCGCACTGCATACCGTTTTATTAGCAGAATGGTCTATTGCGGAAGGATTACACATCCAACGCTATAACACGACAGAAGAACATTGTGTCCCGTTAGAATAAGAAATAAAAAAAGCGTTGGAAACTGAATGACTCCATCAGTTTCCAACGTTTTTCATTCCCATTGTTTTAACCATTGTTTTTCATTATACACATCATAGCCTTCTCGTTTGAAAAGGGCTGCCGTTACACCGTGACCATTTACTTTCATGCCTGTAAACGTGCCATCATAAACGAGCGAACTGCCACAAGAAGGGCTTTCTTCTTTTAAGACGATCGTCGTCGCACTATATTTTCTGGCGACTTGTAACGCTTCGTTTGCCCCTTTTAAAAAAGCTTCCGTCACGTCCTCTCCTGAAATCGATACGACACGCGCGCGTCCGTCTAACACATCGAACCCGTCTCCTCCTATGATTTCTGAAGGTTCGCGAGGTGTTGACATACCGCCCATCACTTCTGGACAAACGGTCACTGCTTTTCCTTCGCGGACGAGTGTTTCAATCACTTCTTGCAAACAATGCCCTCCATCATAACGCACTTTGTTACCTGCTAAACAACTGCTCACGAGAATCATTGTATCTCTCCTATGCTTTCGTTAATGTTTTTCCTGTCAATCCAAAAATAATCGTTAAAATCGGTGATAATAAACAGAAAAACGCAAATGGAATGTAACTGATGACCGGAATGCCGAGCGTCGTCGAAATAAAAATGCCGCATACGCCCCACGGAACGAGTGGGTTAATGACCGTTCCTGCATCTTCCATGACACGACTTAAATTTTTCATCGCTAAGCCATTTTTCTCAAAATGAGGAGCGAATGATTGACCCGTCAGTAAAATGGATAAATATTGTTCTCCGATCGCTAAGTTCACACCGATCGCTGTACATGCTGCGCCGACGATGACAGACGCTTTTGTTTTTAAACGATGCGCAAACGGTTCTAAAATCGCTTGAATGATGCCGAGTTTAAACAATAGACCACCCATGCTTAATGCGAGCAATACGAGTGAAATCGTAAACATCATGCCCATTAAGCCGTCCGCTTTTGAAAGTAAAGCATCGATCGCTTCATGCCCAGTATTCGTTTCGAATCCTCCGAATAAAATATCGACATATTCTCCGACTGTGTACGAAGAATGGAAGCGCGATAATACGAGCGCTGTCGCTGAACTGATGAACAATGTTAATACAGCAGGAACGCGTAAAAACGTACAGATGAACAAGACGATAATCGGAATCCAACTATACCCGTGAACGAGTCCTGTCGCTAAAATATTTTGTTTATATTCTTCTAATTGCGCTAAATTTAATTCGCCGACAGATGGCGTCAAAATCGCAAACAATACGGCGCTAATGAGAAAAGCAGGAATCGTCGTCCATCCCATATTTCGAATATGTTCGAACAAATCGACACCGACCGTTTTCGAAGCGATCGTCGTCGTATCTGAAAGAGGAGACATTTTATCACCGAAAAACGCACCGCTCACAATCGCACCTGCTGCCATCGGTAACGAAAGGTCGAGCGCTGCTGCCATCGAGAAGAACGCAACGCCAATCGTCGCAACAGTCGTTAACGAACTACCGATGGAAATGCCGACAATTCCTGTCACGATGAATATCGTCATAAAGAAAAATTGCGGCGTGACGAGTTCGAAGCTCGTCATCATTAACGTCGGAATCGTTCCGCCGACCATCCAACTACTCGTTAAAATCCCAATCATAAAAAATAAATAAACAGCACCTAAACTCGAACTCGTCCCTTCGACCATACCCGCTTCTAGATCACGGTACTTCACACCTTTTAACAAACCGTATCCAATCAACACAAAAAGAGCTAACAATAACGGAATGTGCGGTGCGACGCCGAGTCCGATAATAAATACACTGAGTAAGCTAAGTGTCAGAAGAAGTATAAAAACAGCTTCTCCTGTTTTCGGGGTAACTAATTTTTTCATTTGTAACATTTCCAATTCCCTCCAAATATAAAGAGCACACCCTATCCCTAAATTAGGGACGAAGTGTGCTCCGCGTTACCACCCTGCTTGACTGTAAAGCCCGCTCGAATTGTGAAATTACTCGTTATGCAAAACGTAATTCGTCTGACAACCGCCTGAACTTTCACCGTCCGTTCAATCTCTACATGCTGCACCTTGTCATCCTACTTCAATTTGCGTAATTCCGTTCATTTGCTTGTAATAGTCAATATGTTAAGGTCGTAAGTCGGTTTTGTCAATAGTTTATTCAAGTTCCGTTAAAAATCCGTACGTCATGACCGTTTGCAAGTCGAATTGCTTCGTCTCTTTTTCAAAGCGTATTTTTACATCCCGCGCCGTCAATTCAACGATGATACCTTCACCAAATACACGATGTTCCACCCGTTTTTGAACAGCGAATTGTTCAAGTTTCGTCATGCCATGTTCATTCACTTGAGGTCGTGCTTTTCGCTTCGCTACTTTAGGACGGGTCGATGTGACGACACGGCGTTTTGTTGCATCTTCAAATTCGAAACATTCTTCTAAAAAACTGCTGCGCGCGCGTTCACGGTCTTCCGCTCGTTTCGGATATGAAATGAGACATGTATTTTTCGCACGCGTCATCCCGACATAGAAAAGGCGTCTCGCTTCTTCTAACATTTCAGCATCTTCCACATCGCGTTCAGAAGGTAAAATGCCATCAGACGCGTCGATTAAAAAGACGGTATCCCATTCTAATCCTTTTGCAGAATGGATGGTCGATAATGTGACGCGTGGTGTATTTCCTTTATGCTTCGCTTCCTTGACGGCTCGTTGCAATTCATCGATTTTCTCTCGAAACTGTTCGACCGTTTGACACGATTCGCCAAGTTGTTCCATCTCATCTAAAATTTGCATCATCGTTTCTAAACGATAACCGAACTTCTCCGCTCGTTGAACGATCGCTTCTTCGTAACGAAACGTTTGACGAATTGTCCGAATGCATTCAGCAATCGTCATTTTCGGAAATTCATCGAGCGTCTCATCGATCATTTGCAAACTTTCTTTCTGATTCGTGCGCAAATCATTCACTTCGATAAAAGTATCGAACACCGAGTGTGGAACGGTCCGCCCTTTTAAATTGTTCAACATGACGCGCGATAAATAAAGCTGCAACTTAAAGGCGATTTTCCCGAACGCTTCTACATTCGTCCGATCTTCACTCAATGCGAAAAAATGAAACAAATCTTTCACAATCCAATGGTTAAAGAAAAATCCTTGTTCATCTTTCAATTGGAAAGGAATGCCTCGTTTATGAAATTCCATAATGTAAGGAATCGCCGACTTATTGTTTCGGAATAAAATCGCATACGCATCAAAGTTTTCAACTTCTACGAGTTGATCGACGATTGCATTCGTTTGGAATGTTTCCGTTTCGTAGGCGATGACACGAATGTCTCCTGCCGTCTCTCGCACCGCATTCATCTCTTTTTCATACCGTTTTTGATTATGTTGAATTAAACGATTCGCCCGTTCAATAATCGACGTAGCGGAGCGATAATTGTATTGCAAATGATAAAAAGATGCGTTCGGATAATGTCGATCAAATTGTAATAAATACGTCGGGCTCGCCCCGCGCCACATGTAGTAGGGTAAGCACCCAGTGCCTTGCTGTATTTCTACAGTAGGTTCCCCGATGCTCCCCTCCGAACCGTACGTACTCCTCTCAGAGTATACGGCTCTCCACTTATAAACTGCCTATCCTTTGCCATTATGAATATCATTATGGCATTTCACACAAACCACAAGAGTTTTGCGTTGCTTGGCGATCATGATGACTTCCCAAAACTTCTTTCCTTTGAGATTTTTCACTTTGTTAATGTGATGTACTTCAAAGTTTGTGTTAGGGTCTTTGTCACCACAAATTTCGCATTCATTCGCCATAATTCTACGTTCAAGTTCTGTTGTAGTGCCTTCATATTTATACAAGTTTGGTATTGTATCAATTGCATTTTCAAAGGTAGGTTTTTTGATAGTAAAGCCTTGGTTATAGAAGTAGGCTACTCTATCGCCTTTTTTCGTCTGATAAGGTATTCCCCAGTGTTTTCCATGCCTGTATTTGTTTTTCATTTTGGCAATACTGGACTTGTGCTTACCAGCTAACGTTTTAAGGCAGCTATACTCCATTACATATCGCAATTGCCACATCTTATGCGACACATTTTCTGCAAGAGCATAGTAATTGTACAGCCCTCTCAATTCTGCGTTATATAACTCAACTATTTCAAGTTCCGTAAGACGCAGAAGTCTAGGTCTGTGAAGTATTTTCCACTTCTTGGCATCTATATCTTTGACCATCTTTTGTTCCACAATGATTTTCTCAATTGTCCCTTCAGGGATTGTGAGTTGTACGCCACCATTGAACATTCTTTTGACAACACCATTTTTGTCTGACTTCGTGCTCATGTCATCCCTTATCTTGATGTCGTAACCCAAGAATCTTGCTGGTTTTGTGCAGTTTGTAATCAGTGTTTTCTCTTCCGACATTTCAAGACCAAGGCTTTCCTTCAGGAACAATCCAATGTCTTTTTTCAGATGTATGCAATCCTCTTTATTCCCATATACACAGATTAAGAAATCATCAGCATACCTAACATATTTCATTCTCTTGAATGATTCATCATTAGGCTCGTAGTATGGGATGTTTAACATTACTTTTCGGTTTCCTTTGTATTCCTCTATCATAAGGTTTTTTCTCTCGGTGTTTGTTTCCATTTCAATTTTCTTTTTCAGGCGAAGGTTTCTTTGGTGATACTTTCGATATTCCTTATTTCTTTTCCTCTTCTTTGGTTCTCCCTTATCAAAACTCGATTTGAGTATTTTTTCGACATACTCATCGAGTTCGTTAAGATAGATATTTGCGAGGAGTGGACTAATAATCCCACCTTGAGGCGTTCCACTATAGGTTTTATTGAATCTCCAATCTTCTACATATCCTGCTTTTAGGAATTTCCAAATCAGACGGATGAAGCGTTCATCTGAAATTTTCTTGCGAAGTATTCCTATTAGGATGTTGTGATCTATATTGTCGAAAAACCCTTTTATGTCGCCTTCGATAAACCAATTTGCCGCCCTATAAGTTACTTGAATAGTTTGCAGTGCTGTTTGGCAACTGCGTTTAGGTCTAAACCCATGAGAGTTATTTGAGAAAACCGGTTCATATATTGCTTCGAGTATCATTCTGCATACTTCTTGTACAACCCTGTCGGAGAAAGAGGGAATTCCTAGTGGTCTTGATTCACCATTAGATTTTGGAATATACACACGTCTAACTGGTTTTGGCTTATAACTTTCAGCCTTCATCATTTCAATCAGATGCTGAATTTTCTTTCTGCCAAACCCATCCGCGGTTTCCTCATCAATACCTTTTGTCCCGCTACCTTTGTTCTTGTATATCTTCGTGAAGGCTTTTATATAAAAATCCTCATTAAAAAGATTTCTATATATTCGATTGAACTCAAAATTCTTGTTTGACGTTTGTTTAGATAGGTTGTATAAGACAACTTCTGAATTTTGCAAGAGCATTCCGCTCCTTTCTTCATTGTTTATACTTTACAAGCTGTTCCCCTTCGCCATGTGATAGACTTTCTCTATCTCGGACTACTACGAGAACTCCGTTACCATGATGGATATTCAGACCCTAACAGTCATAGCCTTACAAGAAAGGCATTCCATTTTAGGTAATCTCCATTTAGCATAATACGTATAGGTTCAATAGGTTGTCGGATGGAACTTTCGTCTTTTCCCTAAATCCATAGGTATGTCTATCCTTATTATACTGAGAACGAGAACAACTATTTCAATCTATAATAGTGTTCTATCTTCTTTGTGAAGTGTCTATTCACCAGAAGAGGATAGATGTTAGGTTGCAAACGGCTTTCCTAACAGGTGACCATAAACCCATTCAGACTATTCTTCAAGCAGTTTAGCTTTCATCCTTATGCCTATTATTCTTATATCTTGCCATTCAGTCGTGACCCATCCGTTTCGGTCAACTTATGGCTTTACCAACATGCTACACTCCCTTATTAGTTTCCCTCTAAGATAAGTTGGTTGATATCCTAACCATTCTCTAGTTAGTTCACCGCCCAAGGTGAAATACGCACTACCCTTATGGACGCACAATCGACTGATCATCATCCGCTACGACGAATAAATTTTGATGATTGACGAGTAAATGTTCAATTAATTTAAATTGGACGAGTGACGTATCTTGACTTTCATCGGTCGCGATAAAATCATAAAGTGAAGCGTAATGCTGCCTTATTTGCGCATCTTCTCGTAACGCTTGCTCTCCGATTTCTAACATGTCATCAAAATCGATTAAACGCGGGCTTGATTGACGTTTCAACTGCTCGTACTGATAAGCGATATCTCCCGCTCGTTCAAATGGGCCTTCTACTTCTTTCCACCGCTCGACCGGCACCATTTTATTTTTCAATAACGTAATATGCGTCTCTAATTCTTGTACGACATCATCTGTCGCCGATAGACGCATGACCATTTCATAGCTTTTTTTCAGCAATTGTTGTTTCGTAATCGGCGCTTGATTGCTTTCAATCAATTGATATGCGATTTCATATTTCGCAAAATAATGACGCGTAATATGAAAAGCTAAACGATGAATCGTCGCAAATTGCGGTTTTGGTAAGTGCGGGAAAAACTGTGTAAACTTCTCCCCTAATGCGAGTGCCGCCGCCTTACTAAAAGAAATGGCAAGCAATCGTTGCGGCGCGACATGACGCTCTTCTATCAGTCGTGCAAGTCGCGTAATCATCGTCGTCGTTTTGCCCGACCCTGGACATGCTAAGACGAGCGCTGGACCTTCTTCATGTTGAATGGCTGCCATTTGTTCCTCATTAAAAAGAACGCCCGTCCGTTCTTCTACTCGTTGTAAAAATGTATTCACTCATTGTCACCCTTTTTGAAACCTTTCTCAATCATGTTCCGTATATGTATCATAACAAGTGAGGTGAGAAGATGCGAACATCACTGCAACAACAATATGAACATATTCAAACAGAACGACTCGAAATGAGTCAACTGCAAAGAGAGCAAACTGCTTTAGCAAAACGATGCGACCAATATAAAAAAGAAGTCCAAGTACTCCAACGTGAACACGAAAAAGAACATCGCGATGTCGAAGCATTACAACGGTTTTCCTTAAAGAAATTCGTGAAACAAAAAATCGGTTCATGGGATACCGTCATCGATAAAGAACTATCCGAAGCATTCGAAGCGGAACAACGACTGACAGAAGCGGAGCATCAACTTCAAAAGTGCGAAGCGCAATATGACGCTGTCACAAAACGAATCGCTCACATCGGCAATCTCGACGAGCGCTACAAAACTTGGCTAGAAGCGAAAGCTTTATCCATCATGACGACAGATCAAGAAGCTTATGAACACGCACAATCGATACGTCTTCAACAAGAAGAATTGCGCCATCTCATCGAACAAATTCAAGAAGCGCATGCAGCCGGTGTGCACGTACTTCACGTCTTCGACAAAATGTTTAAAAGCTTAGACAACGCGTCAGGTTATTCGATGCTCGACATGTTTGGTGGCGGCATCATTTCGACAGCGCTCAAACATTCGGAAATGCAAGCCGCTGAAAATGAAACATTGCCTTTACGTCGCGCCTTACGCGATTATGAAATCGAATTACAAGACGTGCAAAAAATAATCGAGCAAGAAATGAAAATCGTCCCTTCTTTCGCGCTCAGCTTTGCTGACTTTTTCTTCGACGGTTTCATTTTCGATTTTCTCGTCAATCAAAAAATTCAAGAACATACCGAAACATTGCAAAAACCGTATCAACAAGTGAAAAAAATGCAAGCAGAACTCGTAAAACAAAAACGCCTTGCAGACGAAAGACTGCTCCAATTGCAAGAACAATACGAAACAATCATTATTCATTCAAATTAGTATCACTTTTTTTCGTTGTACGGTACAATAGAAAGAGATTTAGTAGGAGGTTTTCATAGTGAAAAAAATATTTGCAGCTTTTCTTGCATTGACGATCGTCATGAGCCCAACAATCGGTGCTCTTATGACAGATGATGTGTCTGTAGCAGAAGCAAAACGTGTCAAATCAGGTAAAAGTGGATTTAATAAAAGCAATCCAACACCGAATAAATCAAACATTAACAAAAAGAACGACCAAAAACAAAACGTCAACCAAACGCCTAAAAAATCACCCGACCAACCAAATAAACGCGGTGGCTTCCTCGGTGGATTAATGATGGGTGGACTCGCTGGTCTTTTATTCGGTAGTATGCTCGGTGGTTTAGGCGCACTCGGACCAATCGTCGGCATGATTTTAAACATTCTCTTCATCGTCGTCATTATCGGACTACTTTTCCGCCTCATTAAGTTTTTATTCGGCAAAAAAGAGAAGAAAGATGAGGATCACCAATCATGGCGCTCATCTTAACGGTTCAAGAACTCATTAACGGTGTTTGTTTATACGAAGCACAAAAGCGTGGCGCTCAGCCGGAAGATTTCGAAGCAGAGATTGTCTATGATGACGATTTTCCACAACCCTTTCTTGCGGAAGTGACGTATCGCGGAGTGACGGAAGATTTATTAATGCCTGAACTCGTGGCAGCAATTCGCTTATATTTAGAACAATATACAGATGTCGATCCATTAAGTGCTTCAGTCGACTTACAATTGACAGATGATGAAGAATTTATCGCCGTCATCGACTAATGCTAAAAACCTTTCCTCTACTCATGTAGCGGAAAGGTTTTTTCATATAAAAGTCGATTTTTTATTCGAAGTAGTGCTTAGCGTGGAGCGCACATTTCGGGTTGAATGGTGCTTCGCAGTTCGTACAGTGCGTCATCGATTGATATGCCTCAATCGTGTGCAATGTGCGACACACACCACATAAAATCGCATGTTCTCGTTGAGCTGTCTTAGGCCATGGCCTAAAAATATGATCTTCTCGTTCATTGTGACACGCAAAACACGGATAAAACGTTCGACATTGATAACATTGAAGCGCTACAACATCTAACGGAGAATGATAATGTACACAACGCGTCTCGTCGTCGAGTAGCGCACCTTTTAAGCGTATATTCGACATATGTCCCCTCCTTCTATGGTATAATTTGTACTAGATTTTGAAAGGAGTTCTTAGCTTGAAACGATTATCGCTCTTTTTTCTCCTTATGCTATCATTTAGCATCATTTTCGTACCACTCATTTTTATAGATAGCGGTATTATTTTCTTTATGGATAACTCATATTCCAGCACATGGAATTTAATCGGCTTTTTACTTATTTTTTATTTCTTTGATTTTCTTTTCGGGTTTGTGACCGATGCGTTTTTAACTGCGATTCAAGCGTTACGCAGACGACCTGAATCGCTTTGGCTTACGTTTGTCGTCGATACGGTGACGAGCTTTTCGATCGTTGTCGTCTTAGACTCCTTCACGAGTCACGTTCATTTAACGACAGGAACAGCATTCGGAATCGCGCTCGCTCATAGTTTATTATTTTACTTAGTCGCGAGTAGCGAAGTGTCGCTCAAATCAAAAAAGGTGAAAATCGACCCACATATCGCGAAGGAAATCCAACTGTTATTAAAAGAAGTCGATGTCGGGACGTGCATCGAAATTTTACATGAAAAATATCCGCACATCCCACTGCAAGACTTACAAAAAGCAACGTTGTGGATTTACAATGAAATGCAAAAACATAACAATCTTAAGTAACTTCACGTACGAGCTCGCGCAAACCTTGACGATCGACTAAATAGACGTCATTCGCTTCCGCGAGCTTTTTCGCTTGATTCGTATATGTGCTATTGGTCACGACCCATGCCTCGTCCGCTCCATACATATTGATTGCACCGAGTGCTTCTTGTACCGCCTGCAAACCGACTGTCGAGCGATAACGTTTCGCTTGCACGACGATTGTATAATTTCCTTCTTTTAAAATTAAATCCGCGCCATAATCACCTGAAAGAGGGGTATGCTTCACTTTATATCCGTGCGCTTTAAACAATTTGACTAAATATTGTTCGAATTGCTCGCCGGTCATTTCATCAATTGCATCCATCTCGACCTTTCGCCATTGACGGTGACGATACGAAAGATGTAAAAAGGTAAACAGCGTAATTATCATCGCTACTCCGCCTAAACTAGCTAACGCAACGATCCAATCTCCTGTCCATACATATCCTGAGATTAAGCCAATCATTAATGTCATGAGGACGAGAACGCGACTCATCTTTATTTTCCAATTACTTTTCTTCAAAATGTCGCACTCCTAACATACGTTCCCCTCTATCATAGCGTGTTTTTAACAAAACGGCTACTCTTTCTTTCCGAAACAGCAAAAAACTAAGAGAGACAGTCCCTCTTAGTTTTGAAATATCATGATTAAATTACTTGTACACGCCAGCCGAACGGATCTTCGACGTCGCCACTTTGAATACCAGTGATCGTGTCATAGATTTTTTTTGCGACAGGACCAATTTCATTGTTGTTAATGACTGTTTTTTCACCTTTATAGAACAACTCTCCAATCGGAGAAATGACTGCTGCTGTTCCTGTTCCGAACGCTTCTTCGAGTGTGCCGTTTTTCGCCGCTTCCAACAATTCATCAATCGAAAGACGACGCTCTTCTACGTCCATGCCCCAATGACGAAGCAATTGTAAAACTGATTTACGCGTAATTCCTGGCAAAATACTGCCGTTCAATTCTGGTGTGACAATTTTGCCATCGATTTTAAAGAAGACGTTCATCGCGCCGACTTCTTCAATGTACTTTTGCTCACGTCCGTCTAGCCATAATACTTGAGAGTACCCTTCTTTTTCAGCGACTTCTTGTGCTTTTAATGCGGCAGCGTAGTTTCCTGCTGTTTTAGCTGCACCTGTTCCTCCTTTTACTGCGCGAACGAACTGGCTTTCAACCGCGATTTTAACAGGGTTGATTCCTTCTGCGTAATAAGAGCCTACCGGCGATAGTAAGACGATAAAGCGATAGTTTTTAGACGGTGATACACCTAAGTGCGCTTCTGTCGCGTACATGACAGGACGGATGTAAAGCGCCATACCCTCCACTTCAGGTACCCAATCTTTCTCAATTTCAATCAATTGTTTCATCGCTTCGATGACGAACTGTCCGTCGAATGTCGGCATACATAGACGTTCACACGAATCATTCATACGCTTCATATTTTCATCAGGACGGAATAAGAAAATTTCTCCAGCGTCATCTTTATACGCCTTCAAGCCTTCAAATACCGTTTGTCCGTAATGGAGGACGACCGCTGCAGGGCTGAGAGGTAAATCTTGATACGGCATAATACGCGCATCATACCATCCTTTACCTACTTCGTAGTCCATAACAAACATATGATCTGTAAATGTTGTACCGAATGTTAAGTCATTCCAATTCGGTTTTGTTTGCAACTCGGTTGCACGTTCAATCGTTAATTCCATGAATGATTCCCCCTTTAATGCTATCTTTCAATTGTACACTATTTTCAAATAATTCAAATATATTTTTGCTGATTTTTTGAAATTTTTTTAACGATAATAAAAACATAGTCGCTCTTCATGAACGACTATGTTTCGTTTACATTATCCGCGCGTTTGGCCATTGCCTCGGACGATATATTTTGTTGATGTGAGCGCGTCTAATCCCATCGGACCACGCGCATGAAGTTTTTGTGTACTAATGCCGATTTCTGCACCGAACCCGAATTCAAAGCCGTCTGTAAAGCGTGTCGATACGTTGTGATATACCGTTGAAGCATCCACGCTTTGTAAAAACTGATTCGCGTGAGCTGTATTTTCTGTCACGATCGCTTCAGAATGTTTCGTGCCATATCGGTTAATATGCTCAATCGCTTCTTCTACTGATGCGACACGTTTTAAACGAACCGATTCATTTAAAAATTCCGTATCCCATCCTGCGACAGGTTGCACACCTTCTCCTTGTAAATCTGCATCGTCTGCATAAATGCGAACGTTGCGCTTTTGAAGTTCTGCAAGCAATGGAGAAGCGTCAAACTTCTCATGTAAGAGAATCGTTTCAATCGCATTACAGACAGAAGTTCTTTGTAATTTTGCGTTGAGCGCGATGTCCAATGCCATGTTTGGCTTCGCTTCCTCGTCGATGAAAAGATGGCAGTTGCCCGCTCCTGTTTCAATGACAGGGACTGTAGCTTTTTTCACGACGTTTTGAATGAGTCCTTGACCGCCACGTGGAATGATGACGTCGACATAATCGTTCAGCGTCAACAACTGATCCGCAAATTCATAACTCGTATTCGTCAACAATTGAATCGCGTGCTCGTCTACTTGTTGCGCCGTTAACGCACGTTGAATCGAGTTTATCATCGCCATATTCGTCTTTAAAACAGATGAAGAACCGCGTAAAATGACCGCGTTATTCGTTTTAAATGTGAGCGCTGCTGCGTCCACTGTGACGTTCGGGCGCGCTTCGTAAATCATCGCGACAACGCCGAGTGGCACGACTGTCTTTTCAATCGACATTCCTTGCGCGTGCGTCGTTTCCGTTAACACATTGCCGATTGGCGTTGGCAGTTTCGCAATTTCACGAACTGCGTCGATCATGTCTGCTAGACGGTCTTCCGTTAACAACATACGGTCTTGAACACTCGCTTCGATTCCGTCTTTCTCCGCTTGCTCCATATCTTGCGCATTCGCTGCTAAAATCGTCTCTGCATCTTTTTCTAATTGTGAAGCGATCGCTCGTAACACTTCATTCGTCTGTTCTTCTGTCAGTTGTGCTAATTGCTGGCTCGCTTTTTTAGCGAGTTGACCGATTTCAATCATTTCCATGTAAAATTCCCCCTATTTGCACCCACTCATCACGGTGGATGATTTCTTTCGTTTCGCCTGATTCTTCTTTGTAACCCATCAATGTTTTCGCATCGTAAGCGACGCGTCCTTTTCCAATCAGTTCATCACCACAATACACATTGACGACATCCCCTGCAGAAAAGTCTCCTTCTACGCGAGTGACCCCTACGGGAAGTAAACTTTTCCCACGGTTCATGAGCGCTTCTTTCGCCCCTTCGTCGACGATAATCGTCCCTGCTGGTTCCGCATGCAATGCGACCCATTGACGTTTTTTCGTCATCGATTTTTCAACGTCTAATTGAATGTACGTTCCATCACCGTGACCATCTACAATATCTGTCAGTTTATCTTTCGATTCGCCACGTCCGATAAAGCAATCGACACCGAGCTCTCCCGCTACTTCGGCAGCGTACAATTTCGATTTCATACCGCCTGTACCGAGCGAAGAACCTTCTGACGTCGTTTGCCCGAACAGTTCCGGCGTCAATTCTGTAATTTTATCGTATTTAACCGCCGTCGGATCTTGACTCGGATTAGCTGAATAAATGCCGTTAATATCCGTTAAAATGATGAGCTGATCCGCATGTAAAAAACCTGCGACATATGCAGATAGTAAATCGTTATCGCCGAATGTTAATTCCGCAATCGATACCGTATCGTTTTCATTAATGATCGGCACGATACCTCGTTCTAACAGTTCCGTAATCGTATTGAAAATATAGTTGAACGATTTCGGATTTGTAAAGTCATCACGCGTCAATAAAATTTGCGCTGGAATAATGTCAAAATAATGAAACAATTCGATATATGTTTTAATGAGTAAACTTTGGCCGACTGCAGCTGCTGCTTGTTTTCCTTTTACCGTCGTCGGACGCGTTGCATAGTTCAGCTGTTTGAAGCCACTTGCGACAGCTCCTGATGATACGAGCATCACTTCGTAGCCACGCTTTTTCAATTCAGCGATCGCTTGGACGTGTTCGATCATTTTTTCTTTATCAATTTCGCCATTCACATTCGTAAGGGAACTACTCCCGATTTTTACAGTAATTCGCATTTTTTCTCCTCCTTGAACGTAAAAAAACATATGTATCGCCCTCGTTCGAGGACGAAAACATATGTTTCCGCGGTACCACCTTCGATTAAATGATTTCTCATTTCTCTCTATCATTCTTAACGTGAATGACGCGCTAATGTTATTAGAGCAAGAAGGTAGGTTCATCACCGCTCGAATGACGAAACTTTCAGCTACTGTTTCGCTCTCTGACATTCGTTCACGATCATTACTCGGTCTTCTTATCGCCGATGTTTAGTTTTTATTATCATACAACATCTAAACGAATTGTCAAGAAAAGTTGTCACTATGCACGTTGCAACATACGGTCTAATGCGAGAAGCGATTGCTTCGTCGTCTCTTCATCTACCGTGATGACGTTCACACGCTCATTCGCTACGATGCTTTCTAAACTCCACAATAAGTGTGGTAAGTCGATGCGATTCATCGTAAGGCATGGGCACATGTACGGATTGAGTGAAATGATTTTTTTATCAGGATGACTTGCAATGAGGCGGTTCACTAAGTTCATTTCTGTACCGATTGCCCATTCTGTTCCTGGTGCTGCTGCTTCAATCGTTTCAATAATTTTTTTCGTCGAGCCGTTTTGATCCGACGCTGCAACGACTTCATACGGACATTCTGGATGCACGATAATGTTCATATTCGGATATGTTTCACGCACCCATTCCACATTTTTCACTGTGAAGTTTTCATGGACAGAACAGTGCCCTTTCCATAAAATTACTTTCACTTTTTCTAAGTCACCGTCGTATTCGAAGCGGTCATGAATCGGATCCCAAACGGCCATTTCATCTAATGCAATTCCGAGGTCGACCGCTGTATTGCGTCCTAAATGTTGGTCAGGTAAAAATAAAATGCGCTCCTTTTGCGTCATCGCCCATTCGACCATCGTATGTGCGTTCGAGCTCGTTACCGTCGCTCCCCCATGTCGCCCGACGAACGCTTTAATTGCCGCAGTCGAGTTGACATACGTTAACGGGATGATTGTATCTCCGAACTGCTCTTGTAATTTCGTCCAAGCGCGCTCCGTCTGTTCAATATTTGCCATGTCTGCCATCGAACA
The DNA here is from genome assembly GCF_042675605.1 of Savagea faecisuis. Taxonomy (NCBI): domain Bacteria; kingdom Bacillati; phylum Bacillota; class Bacilli; order Caryophanales; family Caryophanaceae; genus Savagea; species Savagea faecisuis. The sequence goes on along the minus strand of NZ_JBHTJF010000009.1, from coordinate 113,632 downwards.
ACCTGCTCGCATGTCTGGTAAATAAACTGTTTGCTCGTCTGTCGTCAACATATCCGCCGTCTCCGCCATGAAGTGAACACCACAAAATACGATATGTTCTGCTTGTTCATTCGCTTGACAAATTTGAGCGAGCTGCAATGAATCTCCTGTCGCATCCGCAAATTCAACCACTTCATCTTTTTGATAATGATGTCCTGGAATGAACAATTTCGCTCCAAATTGTTCTTTTATTTCACGAATTCGTGTTTTCATCTCGTCTTCCGATAAGTTTCGATAGCGCTCTGGCAAAAAGCTCTGTTCTTGTTCCATTAAATCATTTAATAAAGTCATGATGTCTCCTCCATCGTTTTCATTTTCACGACCGCACTCATATCAAATACTCGAACCGAATGCGTCAATGCCCCGACTGAAATGTAATCAACACCTGTTTCACTATAAGCGCGAATCGTCTCTTCTGTGATCATGCCACTCGCTTCTGTCGCAATCGACTTCGGCACTTTCGGTAGCCACTCGGCAATTTGTTCAGGCGTACAATTGTCAAACATGATGATATTTGGCTCCGCTTGAATCGCTTCATCCAATTGCTCTTCTGTTTCGATTTCAACTTCGATTGGGACCGTATGACCGACATAGTCGCGCGCTTTATTCACCGCTTCTGTAATCGAGCCACTAAAGGCGATATGGTTATCTTTCAACATAATTGCATCATACAAACCGAAGCGATGGTTGTGTCCGCCACCTACTTTCACCGCATATTTATCAAACATGCGAAGTCCTGGTGCTGTTTTACGCGTATCGGCTAGACGAGTATTCGTCTCTCCCATCAACTGAATAAGATGATTCGTCTTCGTCGCAATCGCGCTCATCCGTTGAATGAGATTTAAAACGAGTCGCTCACAAGTTAAAAGTGTTCGAATCGGTCCTTGAATGGTCGCGACCGTTTCACCAGCCGTTATTGTCTCTCCATCGTTACGACAGTATTCGATCGTCACATTTGTTCCTTCTAGCTTAAATCCTTCTTCAATCACCATCTTTCCACAAAAGATGCCCGTATCTTTTGCGATGAGTGTCAACTCACCTGTCATCTCTTCTGGAAAAATCGATTCCACTGAGAGATCTCCCGTCCCGACATCTTCCTTATAAAAAGAAACGAGTTGCTCTCGCATTTGTACTTTATTCATTTTACACCCCACCTTACTGTCTTGACATCTATCTTTACATAAATCGAAAATTATGACAAGATATTTTTACTGAGTTTTCATAAAGGAGAATGATTATGATTTATTTTGACCATAGTGCGACGACACCGATGGATGAACGTGCTCTTGACGTCTTGAAAGAAGCGAACGTGAAAATGTACGGAAATTCAAATAGTTTACACGATGTCGGAGGGCTTGCGGCGCAATTAATTGAAAATAGTCGTAGAAGGATTGCTCGATTGCTTAACGTGCCGAATCATCGCATATTTTTCACGAATAGCGGGACGGAAAGCAATGTGCTTGCCATCGTTCAAATCGCACTCGCCTCATGTAAAAAAGAAATCATCATTAGCAAAGGAGAACATGCTTCTTGCGATAGCGCTGTAGATTATTTAGCAAGGCACGGGTATACGATTCATTCCGTCCCTTTTCGAACAGATGGAATAATCGATATGGACATCTTAGAAAAAAAGATGAATGAAAATATCGGCATGATGATCGTTCAACATGTCAATCCAGAACTCGGAACGATTCAGCCGATTGAACAAATCGCAAAGATTGCAAAAAAGTACGACGCATTAATCCATTGCGATCTCGTCCAGTCATTCGGAAAAATCGACATTTCTCCCATCATTCCGTATATCGATTCCGCTTCGGTTTCCAGTCATAAAGTCGGCGGACCGATCGGTGTAGGTGCAGTGTACATTCGAGAACATGTTCGATTCGAACCACTATTCCAAGGTTTTCCTGTAGAAGGAGGATTTCGAGGTGGGACGCTAGACGCGCCGAGTATTGCAAGTTTCGCAACAGCAGCGACTTTTGCGATTGAAGAAAGAGAAGATTTTAAAAAACAGGCGAATGCGCTTCATAAACAACTCATCGACCAACTGAAACGAATGATTCCAGCCCACCATTTAACGATTTACGGTGAAAACACAATTCCTCACATTATCGGGCTCGGTATTTACCCGATAGAAGGACAGTTACTCATGTTGCGATTGAACGAGAAAGGGTTTGCGATTTCGACGGGTAGCGCTTGCCAAGTCGGCATGCAAGTTGCTTCAAAAGCGATGTACGCAATCGATGCTTCTCCTGACCGAGCGAAAGAATTCGTGCGGATTTCGTTTGGAAAATCGACGACAGTAAAAGATGTGAAAGCTTTGGCGGAAACGATTCACTCTATTTATACAGAACATGTAACTATGGTAAAATAAACATCGACATGATGAAGGAGGCTTCAATATGACCGAAGAAAAATTACTCGGGAATGAACGGCGCGAACAACTACTCCAATGGCTCAAACAATCCGAATCACCACTTACAGGAAGCGAGCTCGGTGAACGAGCAAATGTGAGTAGACAAGTAATTGTCGGCGATATTACGTTGCTGAAAGCACAAGGTATTCCGATTTTAGCAACGAGTCGCGGTTACTTATACACCCAACCTGCGAATGAATCGAACATGATTGAAAAAACGATCGTCTGCTCCCATCGCTCCGATCAAACAGAAGAAGAACTCAACATTCTCGTCGACCACGGAATATTAGTGAAAGACGTCGCTGTTGAGCATCCGATTTATGGGGACTTACGCGCTTCGATCATGGTATCGAACCGTTTGGAAGTGCAACAATTTATCGAACGAGTTCAAAAATATCAAGCAGCGTACTTATCAACATTAAGTGAAGATGAGATTCATATGCATACGATCGCTTCAAAAGACGCTGAAATGATGAAAAAAGCAGAGCAAAAATTGCGTGAGGCGGGGATTTTAGTCGAATGAAGCGTTGACGAAAATTTAATAGTCCTGTATAGTGAAATCACATTATGAATAATGGAATCACTAAGGAGGAATTCGTCATGCGTGAAGGTACTGTAAAATGGTTCAGCAACGAAAAAGGGTACGGATTTATCGAAACTTCAGATGGTGAAGATGTATTCGTACATTATACGGGTATTGCAGCGGAAGGCTTTAAAACATTGGAAGAAGGTCAATCTGTTTCCTTTGAAGTTGAGGAAGGGAACCGAGGCCCTCAAGCAACGAATGTCTCTGTGAACGGATAAAATAAAAGGATGACCTCACTCATAGTAGTGTGTCATCCTTTTTTATGTTGTTGCATAAATGCTTCTCCTATTTTTTGAATCGTCAACCCGATTGAACATTCCGTAATACAGAACCGGTGCGCATTCGTTTTACTTCTTTCTTTCGTCAACGTTTGCTTGACGAGACAACCTTCACAATACGTATCTGTTAATTCATCCATTTCTCGAATGTATTGTTTCCGTTCCATCATTCATCATCTCCTTTCGAAATGAGGTTTATCATATGTTAGAACTTTTTATTGACGGAGCGAGCGCTGGGAATCCTGGTCCGAGTGGCGTCGGTATTTTCATTCGTGGAGAAGGCCACCTCATCCATATTGCCGAACCGATCGAACCGACAGATAATCATCTTGCCGAATTTATCGCTCTGCGCATCGCTTTACATGAAGCGAAACAATTAAATACGACATTCGTGCGAGTCTATTCTGACTCACAAGTCGTCGTCGATAGCTTTCAACGAGGAAAAACGAAAAATAAACGTTTCCGTCCTATTTTACACGAAATTTTGACGCTTGCCGATCAATTTGATTATTGTTTCGTCGACTGGATTCCAGAAAAACAAAATAAAGCTGCCGATCAACTCGCAAGGCGTGCCATTCATTTAACCGAACGTCACGTGCGAAAACAGTAGCGATTCATGAAGCTTTCACATACAATTGCTACTGTAAAACAAAAGGAGGTTTCATACTGAATGAAACGATTATTCACTGTCTTGTTCTTCGCTTTACTGCTCGTCTTAACAGCTTGTGGAAGTAGCGATGGAACGAAGCCAAAAGATAGCAAAGCTGCTAAAATTATTGAAGATACGAAAAAAGCACATGCCGAACTTGATACAATTTACGTTACATACGATGAGGGAAATGACGATTTCCGTCACGAATCTTTCCGTGAAATGGATATGAAAAATAACCTTGTCCGCGTCGACACGCAATTAAATGGCATGATTTACTACGCTGATGCGGAACATAATTATTTTGAAGGTCCTGAAATTCCTGAAGAACAACGAGAACGTGAACATACTTTCGCTGCTCTCGTATTAGAAGAATTCGAGAAAATTTCAGAAAACCCATTCCACGTCTTTGAACGAATGATTGACGACCTCGAAAATCATATGACGGTCGACGAAAAAGACGGAATGTACATTTTAACATATGCACCGACAGAAGAGGAATTTACGGCACAATTTCAAGAGTTTGCGAAACGTAGCATTCAAGCAGACGATCTCATCATCGAAATGCCTGAATATGACGAATATCGCATCCAAATTATGATCGACAAAGAAACAAACTTAGTACAAGGAACAGAACTTGTTGAATATTATACGTACTCGGTAGAAGGACAAGAATTTCCACAACAGCGTAAAACATTTACGAAAGATTACCGCTACAATGAAGCACTCGACATTACAATTCCAGAATCGGCTGTAGTGATTGAGTAGACGACAAAAGCGCATGAGAATCACCTCATGCGCTTTTTTATGCTTTCATAAACAAAACATGCCCTGCTTCTTCATCGTATAACACCCATTCTCGGTTATCGACGACCGAACCGACATTAATTAAATGTTCGCCCGTCGACACGTCATACGGATGCCCGAATTGCACCGGTTGGCGATCGAGTAAAGACGTATGGCTATGCCCGTAAAATGTTAAGCGAGCTTGCATCGTGCAGTTTTGCAATGCCCACGGTGTACCGCCCCACTCCCATTGATGTCCGTGAATGATCGCTGCATCTGGAGACAGTGGATACACTTCTGGTAAACGTCGCATCCATTTCGGCCATTCGTCCTCCCCTTCTCCTACGAGCAAAATGCGCTCTTCTTGATTGCCATACACGGTCGGAAATGTTAAAAGCTGTTCAAACTCTCGTTTCGTTTTGTACACCTGTTCATACGGTAAAGGCTTCGGAAGCGGAAGTTTCTTTTTGCTGATCGTACATTCGAAAATATCTCCCGTTCCGACAACTTCTGCTTGTGGGTCCACTTTCCGCACATGTTGCAATACCGCTTTTAAATCTTTTTTCGAAGAATGAATATCTCCAATAATCGCAAACTTACTCACGTTCGGACCACTCTCCTGTCGCAATCGGGCGGTCGCCACGAATCCAACAACTAAAGCTGCCCGCATACAAGCGAACATTCGTGAAACCGTAATGCGTCAACATCGCAAAAAGTGGTGCTGCTGAAACGCCGCTGCCACAATAGACGATAATCGGTTCTTCTTTCGAAACGAGCTTCAAAAACTCCTCTTCCTGTTCGAGTGAAAATTGTCCTGTTTCATGATCGATGAGACGTTCCCAATCGAAAGATAATGCTGAAGGGATACGGCCCTTTACAGGATCAATCGGCTCACGCACTCCTAAATAACGGTTATGCGCTCGCGCATCGATTAACGTTGCGCGCTCTTCTTTTGCTACGACACGCTCCACATCTTCCGTCATCGCTAAAATCGACTCATCGAATGAAGGGCTAATATGAGAAGGTGTCACTACCATTGATTCATTCGTCGTTTCATACCCGAGTTCTTTCAATTGCTCGAACGATTCACGAGCGATGACGACATTTTGAAAGCCGCCATAACGGAGTGACCAGTAAGCACGGCTCGCGCCTCCTGAAATCGCATCATCATAAATGACAATCTCATCGTCTAATTCAAGGCCGCTTTCACGATACAAAGTCGTGAACGCTTCTTTTGACGGTAAAGGGTGACGCCCGAGGTCACTCGTCATATTTGACAAATGACGCTCGACGTCCCAATAAATCGCGCCCGCAATATGTTCTTCGTCGTAACGGCGCTTTCCTTCTTCGACGTCCATTAAATAAAAACGAGCGTCGATCCATTTCGCGTTCGGATTTGGCTTGGATTGAAATACGATCATTTCATCACCTCTTCTAATTGTTCGTACACGTCTTTCCACTCTTCAATTTGGTCTTCATGTTCTAACAATTCGAACTGTGCTTTCACTTGACGCATCGCTTCATCGTGTAAATGTGCATACAATTGACGTGCTTCTTTCGCGAGTAACGCAAATGCCCAATCGTACAACACATCATTTTCTCGTTGCATATACGTTTCCGCATCCGCTTCAAGTAACTCCTGCAATGCTTGCCCTAACGTATCGCGCCCTCCTTTTTCAAAGAACGCTGATTCATTTTTATAATGACGGTTCACTTGCTCATACGGCGCGATGCTTTGGAATTGTTCGTCGAAATGAAGCATGTCGTACTCTTCCATCTCATACGGACGCACTTTTAAAGCGTGATCCATTTCTAACAATTGTTCCGTTTCACTGCGTTGACGTTCTTTCACGATGCGCTCCACATACTTCCCGACACGTAAATTCGTCACGCGCAATTCTTGAACGAAATCGAAACGAATCATTTCCGTCATTTGCGTCAATGCCATTTTTAACGCTTCTTGCTTCGAATGCTTCGCAAAAATAATCGGGTTGTACGCTTCTCTTAAGAAGCTTGGGAAACGTAAAAAGACACGCTGTTTCACGTAATACAACAATTCTTTCACTTCATTCGTTAAAGCAGGGACATACACTTCTTCAAACGATTGTTCAAAGCGATTTTCGAGCGCTTCTTCCAACTCGCGCAATTCGATTAAACGTTCCCCTTTACGGGCGATATTTGCTTCAGCACGTTCAATTTGCTCGCGCACGAGAGCAACGACGTTTTCGCTATCCGTTTGTAACGCTTCAGCAGCCATCCCTTTTAAATCATTTTGTAAAAATGAATAAAACTGTCCTTCAATCATCGCCATATTCGGATCTTCTTCGCCACGCTCTTTCGCTTGTAACGCTTCTAAACTCGAAACGCCGTATACGCGTGGATGACGAATTCCTAGTTTCGTTAATTCATTACGTACGTAAGACTTTACTTGCTCTGCTTCTTCCTCATTGCTCGCTAAGTCGATCGCGTTGACGATAAAGAACATTTTATCCATTTCAAACGCATCTTTCACACGGCCGAGCTGAATGAGAAATTCACGGTCTGCACGCGCAAAAGCATGGTTGTAATACGTCACGAATAAAATCGCATCCGCATTTCGAATATATTCGAAAGCAACGTCTGTATGACGCGCGTTAATCGAGTCCGCTCCTGGCGTATCGACGAGTGTCACCCCTTGGCGTGTTAACGGACTATCGAAATAAAAATCGATCGAGTCGACGAAACAACTGCGATGTTCTTCCGCAACGAATTTAGAAAACTCTTCTTTATCGACGTACAACACTTCACCGAGTGACGTATGATACGTCGGATATCCTTTTTGATACGCGCGAATGAACGATTTATGCAAGTGGAGACGCTCATCTTCAATCGGTTTTGCTAATGCTTCATCTGCTTTTTCATATGCTTCTTCTAAAGAAGTGACGCGCATGCCGATCATTTCATAAGAACGACCGACGTCTTCTAACATAATGTCGCGTGTTTTCACATGCACGTCCGCATGCTCGTGGTGTTTTTCTTCTGTCGTTGGACGAATGCGGTTAATCGCTGCTGTCGTCGGGTTTGGTGATACAGGTAATGCTTTGTTTCCGATTAAAGCGTTGGAGAACGACGACTTTCCAGCACTGAAAGCTCCGAATAAAGCGACGGTAAATTCATGATTGCGAATGCGATCCGCTTTTGATTTCAAATACGTTTCCCATTCAGCGAGCTGTTCGATCGCTCCGATACGCTCAGCGATTTGCGATGCGACATCGACAACTTGATCTGCATCAATCGTTGACGTTTGTTCTGACTCCACAATCGTTTCTTCTTCGACTTCCTCTTCTACTCGTTCATCAAACTCATCAATTTCAACGTATTCAATCGGTTTACTCCAAGCGCGTAAACGTCGTTCGACCGCGTTCGAAGCCGCTAAATCATCACGTTCTAAAATTTGATCAATTGATTGTAGTGCTTTTGTGTATTCATCGTATTGAGCGACCGCTGCCACTTTTTCACCGAGTGTCGCAATTCGTTTATCGAGCGTTGCTGTCGCTTCCGTTCCGACAGACTCGGCTTTTTTCGCCATCTCTTGCTTCCAAGCATCTGTTTTTTGGCGCAATAATACTTCGATGCGGTTACGTACTTGTTTCGTATAGTTTAAAACCGTATCTCCTGTAATAACATCGGGCGCATGCAGCACTTCATCGATTTCATCGAAAGAAATATCGAGCGGCATACTGTCAATTTTACGTGTTTCTTCGTCCGTTAATAAATTCGCTTTATTCAACGTACGCTTCATCAATGTGCGTAAATGCATAATGATTTGCGTATCAATCAATTGAGATAAAGAAGCGGACAACGCATCGCGACGACGTAAACGCTCTTCTTCTGTCTTTTTCTTCGCAAATAATAACCCGACTTTGAAGTTCGGATTTTTACTTTCTAAATAATCTTTCAGCTGTTCACGCATTTCAAACGGCGTGATCGCAGCACTTTCCACTAATTCACTGCGCGCTGCTTCGAACTCTCTTTGGAAAGCGTCACTCGATAGTAAAGATCTTTCATGACGGAGACGCGCATATTGTTCTTCTAGCTCCTCACGCATCGCCCATTCTTCTTCTTCGACAATCGTCGTTTCTTCTTTTAACTTCTCGGCCGAATGTTGTAAAAATTGGACATGTTCATCATGTAATTTCTTTAAAATCATTTCACTATTCGTAATGAACTGTGCCTCTGCATCGTTCATCGCTTCGTCAACGATTGCCTTCACTTTCGTAAAATCGTTGTACGGCAAATCGAATGCGCGCAATGACGTGAAGAAAATTCCTTTCGGATGAACACCCCACGTTGCGAATGATTCTTCTACTGATTTTTTGAAATCATCGAATGACAATTCTTCATCGCGATGTTTATCGACTTGGTTAACGATTAAATAAACGTTCGGATTGTATGCCATTAATTCTTTCGTAAATGTAAAGTTCAACTCCGATTGAACGTGGTTATAATCCATCGTATAAAAGACGATGTCCGATAAATGAAGTGCGGATTCCGTCGATAATGCGTGCGCATCATCTGTCGAGTCAACACCTGGCGTATCCATGACGGTCACACCTGTTGGAATGTTCGATTCGACATGCCCAATATCGATGCGTGCCACTTCTTCCCCATTTTTTCCGAACGCTTTAATCGCTCCTGTAAAATCATGGCCTTTATACTTAATTGCACGTCCGTCTGTCTGGTGTAAAATAACATAGTTTTCATCAGATTTTTGAACGTTGACGATGTTCGCACTCGTCGGAATCGGACTCGACGGTAGTAAGTCGTCTCCTGTTAAAGCATTGATCATCGATGACTTTCCTGCGGAGAAATGCCCCGCAAAGCCAATCGTAAATTGACGACTTTGTAATTTTTTGATAAATAACTGTAATTTATCGACACGTTCTTGATCGCCATTTTTCTCAAAAAGCGTGTCATACATAGCGGTTGTACGCATTAATGAAGATATTTGTTCCAATGATTTCGACCCCTTCTTAAACTATTCTCGCTATATCATACCATTTTTACTTTTCAAGGGACATAGACGAGAAACTTTTCGCTTTAATATTACTTTCTTCATGGTATAATATATCTATTAAAGATGAAAGTAGGAAGATACATTGTCACAAGCTAAAACAATCCAACTTATTTTAAATCATATGATGCGTTCGTTAAAGGAAGTTATTCCATTCAATGTTGAAGTTTCTGCACCTACTGTAACTCCTGAGCCTTATACTCAAAAAGAAATTAGTGTGCTCATTGGACTTGTTGGAGATACGAAAGGCCGTATTTTAATCGATACAACACTCGATACGATGAAAGAAGTCGGAAAGGAAATGTTTAAAATGGACATTTCAGATGAATTCGTTGAATCTTTAAGCGGTGAAATTGGCAACATGCTCGCTGGAAACTTAAGTGTTGGACTTGAGAGCGATAAAGTGATGACAGATATTACGACTCCGACTGTTATGACGGGATCCGCTAAATTCCACGGCTTCGGCAAAGCACTCACACTTCCTGTTTTATTAAATGGAGAAGAGAAAATTAAAGTGTTAATTATGTTAGATGATGAATGAGAAAAACAGTAAAAACCTGTAAAAAGGTGAGGTTTTTACTGTTTTTTTACGTTTTCTTAACAAAAATATGCTTATTCCCTTTACCTCCCTCTTTTATACTAGTCCATAGTATGAAGAAACGGAGGCACATTATGATTTTTACAGTCGGACGAAAATTAGCGCTCGCATTCACTTTGCTTTTCATCATTTTTGCATGTGCGACAACTTTAAGTATTTACACATTAGCGCAAAGTGAATCGAAACATGAGCAAATTACAGAACAACAACAACAAACGATTGATGAGCTCAATGAATTCGTCCTTTTACAACAACAACTTGCCAACAGTGCGACAAGTTACTTAATCTTTCTATCCCCTACTTACATCGATCAATTTGAGGAAGCGAAAAAACGATATCAAACGATTCTCTTTCAATTGAAAAAGAAATTGAAACGCCCTGACGAACAACAACATTTAAAGGACATTCAAGAAGCATCAATCAGCTTTTTATTAATGGGAGAGCTCATTTTCCGTGATATCGAAAATGGTGATGGTGCACGTGCAAAACCTATTATTGAAGAGATTGAACAGTATGAAAAGTTGATGAGGGATGCGGTTCAGCAGTTGACAGCACAGCAAATAACAGAACGTGACAACATGCAGCGTGAAGTAGCAGAGTGGTCGCTCTTCATTCAGAATTTAATGATTGGATTAACGGCGCTTTCACTCGTATTAAGTATCGGACTCGCGTTCTTTTTATATCGTGGCATCGTCCATCCTGTCCGCATCGTCCAACGAGCAATCGATCAATTGAGTCATGGCAAGCTCATCCAACAAACATTGCGCATTCAATCAAAAGACGAAATCGGACAAATGGCGCGCTCTGTCGAAAACATGATTGAATCTTTAACTGTGACGATTCAACAAGCTCATGACAATTCCGAAAAACTTACGCGCTATGCGAATTTGTTAAATGCCTATTCGGAAGAGCATACGACATCATTCGATACAATCGCCAAAATTGCGGAAGAAAATCAACAATTGAACGAGAAACAAGTGAAAACAGTTCATGATACCGTTGACTCTACAAATGTCATGCATGAACAAATTCAATTTTTACAACAGCAAAATGGTGAGCTACAAGTAGCCGTTTCGGCAGTGGATGGAGTTGTTCATAACGGGACCGAGCAAATGGATCAATTTCAATCTCAAATGAGTAAAATGGAGCATGTGACGAAACAGATGACAGCTCAAATTGACCGAGTCGCTGGACGATTTCGCCATATGGCAGAAGTCGCTTCCTTCATTTCTAATGTTTCTGAACAGACGAACATGCTCGCTTTAAACGCATCGATTGAAGCGGCACATGCGGGACAGTTCGGAAGCGGATTTGCGGTCGTTGCCCATGAAATACGCAATTTAGCCGAACAATCAAAAGAAGCGACGACACAAATTCAAACGATTATGAATGAAATGCAAGGTTCGATTCACGAAACTGTTGAATGGAGTCATGAAAATGTCAAGCTCATTCAAAAAAATAGCGATGTCGCAACTGAAACTGTGCAGTTATTCCAAAATATCGAACGAGCGACAGAACAAATGGGTGTTCAATTTTCAAATGTTTCTGAGGCACTCGCTCAAATCGTCACACAAACGGAGCGCGTCGATCGAAAAACGAATGATTTATTACATTATGCGCAGAACTCCAATGAAACAGCATCCACGACATTAGCTTCCGTCCATGATCAAATGACGACCCAACGAGCGATCGATGAACGGATCGTTAAATTACACGGACTCGCCTCCCAATTAGACGAAGCGATGGCCCATTTCACCATTCATTCGACGGAAGATACGAACGACTTATAATACAAAAGCCCCTTCTATACGAGATGCATAGAAGGGGCTTCGTTTAATTATTGTTCACCGCTTAATTTTACTAAAATTTTCGCTTGTGATTTATCTGAAATTAAAACGTCGAATCCTTTTTCAACGATGTCGTCTAATTCAATTTCGTCTGTAATAATACCATCTGTGTTCAACTGACCTGTGCTCATTAAGTCAATCGTTTGTTGGAATGAAGATGGTGTGTACGCAATACTTGATGTAATTTTAACACCTGTATTAATTAACTGAAGTGGGTTCCATGGAATTGGGTTCGCAAAGATTGAGACGATGACCATCGTTCCGCGTGGACGTGTTGAATCAATCGCTTGTTCAAATGTCGCTTTCACACCCGCTACTTCAAATGAAACGTCTACACCGTAAGGTACGATTTCTTTAATCGCTTCTACCGGATTCACTTCTCCTGAATTGACAACATGTGTCGCGCCCATTTGTTTCGCTTTCGCCAAACGCTCTTCTGATAAGTCGAGCACGATAATTTTACTCGCGCCTGCTGCTTTCGCTGCTGCTGCTGTTAATAAACCGATCGGACCTGCTCCGAATACTGCAACAGTATCTCCGAATAACAAGCCTGATTCCTTCACCGCTTGTACACCGACCGCTGCTGGTTCAACGAGCGCACCGTGTTGTAATGTTAATGGCTCTGGTAAAACGTATATATTTGATTCTGGAGCGTTTGCAAATGTCGCAAATCCACCATCACCATGAAGTCCGATAAAGTTAAATCCGTCGTACGTATCGTATTCTTCCGGTTTGTTTCCATATGTTAATGTTGGGTTGACCGCTACACGATCTCCGACTTTCACTGTTGTTACTTCGCTTCCGACCGCTTCAACAATGCCTGCAAACTCGTGACCCATAATGAGTGGCGCAATTTCACCTGTAAGTGGTGCTTTTTCGTCTACTGGAACGAAAACTGGTCCTTCTGCATACTCATGTAAGTCACTTCCACAAATTCCTGCCCAAGCGACACGTACCGTCACTTCATTTGGTTGAAGCTCCTTTAACTCTCTTTCTTCTACACGAATATCTTTCTGACCATACCAAACTGCTGCTTTCATTTAACATCCGCCTCCAAATAATTCATTATCTGTTACACTCATAATATCACATGTTTTTTAGGTGAATCTAATAAAATTATGAGTGAATACACCTATTCGACACAATTAACGATAGGAATTTGATACTAATCGAATAAACGATATACCCCTCTCTGTATTACACCTTACAACAGAAACGAATCATACAGTTACTATATTAATATCTCTTTATATTCATAGTGCTTCGAACTTTGTTTCATCGCTTCTCGCGCAATCTTCTCTCCCCGTTCATTCAACTCTTGCTTTTGCTCCACCGACCAACAGCTCACTTCATACTCGCGCTCTCCATACATTTCAAACAATTGCACGCTTTCTCGAATGAATGTTTGAAGCTCCTCATCAAATTCATCTTCTATTTCTAAATTCGCAAAACATTCTCCACACCAAAAAACAGAAGCACTAAAATCAAATTCGACCATCCGTTCATTACTCATTACTTCACAAAAACAAGACATTCGTTCCACTCCTCATCATTTCAATTATTCTATCATAACAGACTGTAAAAAAAGATGGTATACTAAAGATGCACATCATTTTAAAGGAGGACATTTATTTTGTATAAACACATTCTCGTCGCAGTCGACGGCTCAGAAAACTCACAACGTGTGGCGAACGAAGCGTTACGCCTCGCTCATCTATCGAAAAACTCCATTATTGAACTCGTATATGTCATCGACGAAAGCGACTTAGGATCTGTCGCATTTCGTTCACCGGAATCTTTAAAAAATGATCCGGTCATTCAACAACGTCTCTACCCGATCGAAAGTTTATTCGAACAAGAAGGAATCCCTTACGTTTTAACAAAATTACAAGGTGCTCCTGGTAAAGCAATTACAGAATATGCGGAAGAGAAAAAAGCAGACTTAATTATGATTGGTAGCCGAGGACTAAATCCGATTGAAAAACTCGTCATCGGAAGCGTTAGCCAAAAAGTCGTCAACCATTCTCCGTGTGCCGTTCTCGTCGTCAAGTAAAAACAGTTACAGCGAATCACTCGCTGTAACTGTTTTTTAATAGTTCTGGAATGGTTCCTCGTTGTGCCAAATGTCCACGCATTCCTGACCACATCGACGTATAGTTTGGATTGTTTTGCGCGGTGCTTTCTTTCCGTAAACGACTCGTCAACCAATGTTGAATCGGATACGGCGCTAGCGCTTCATTTTTCATCTCTTCCATAAACGTATTGCGAATCCCACGCGCTTCTTTTCCACTAAACGCTTTCGTCAATACGAAATCGCCTTCTTTCGATTCAAGCAATGATTGCTGATGCGTCTTGGATGCGCCACTTTCTGTCGCACATAAAAAACCTGTACCGATTTGAACAGAAGAAGCACCTGCTTCTAGACAAGCTTCTACTTCTGTACGACTCGCAATTCCACCAGCCGCAATGAGCGGTAATGTCGTCACTCGTTTCGCTTGCTCGATAAATTCGAGTAAAGGGAGATACGCATCGTGTAAAAAACTTCCACGATGGCCGCCCGCTTCTACACCTTGAACGACGATCGCATCCATACCTGCCACTTCATTCGCCCATACTTCTTCTAATGATGTCGCAGTACCGATCAGTTGTTTGCCTTGTGCTTTTAAGGCCTTCACAATTTCCTCACTCGGAACGCCGAATGTGAAAGAAACGATCGGAACGGAATCATTTAAAATCGCAGCGATTTGCGCTTCGTAGGCACTCGTTGGAATGAATGGCTGTTGTGCCGTCAACCCGAGACGCTCTTCATACTTCCGAATCGTTGCGTACGCTCGTTGAATGTTCTGTTCGTCCGCTGACACGTCTTCTGGTACGAACACATTAATGGCATAGGACGTCGTGATCGCTTCCCGTAACTCTTTTAAAATTTGTTCTGTCTGTTCCCCTGTTAAATAACCTGCTCCGTAAGAGCCGAGCATCCCTGCTTCACATGCCGCAGCGACGAATTCCACTGTCGAGACACCGGCCATTGGAGCGAGTACGTAACGCTTCATCACCATTCCCCCTCATCAGTTATGAAGATTGAATTTTCACTGGGAATAAGTCTTCATATGATGATTGTAACTTCACTTCTTCACCGTCGACAAGTAAATGAACGACTCCCGCATCGCGTTCTGTACGAATAAGTCGGCCGATTCCTTGGCGCAAACGCAATTGCATAAATGGAAGGTCGACCGTTTCGAACGGTCGGTCTGTATGTTTCCGCTTCGCATCAAATAACGGGTCTTGTGGTGGCAATGGTAAATCATAAATGATCACTTGCGTTAAACGGTGTTCTGGAAGATCTAACCCTTCCCATAAATTATAAGAGGCAATCCCTTGAACAAATCCATCACTGAAATCACGAATCATCGCACTTAACTCTCGATCCCCTTCAAAATCAAACAACTCACGTTCAGAAGGTGTCAAACTTTCCTTAAACGCTAACATCGCTTGTTTTGATTTAAAGAGCACTAATGTTTGTTGGCGATTTCTCATAATATTTAACACTGCTTCTCGCTTCTCTTCTGTTACATGTTGTTTAATTTCCATTACCTCATCGTAATCGAATGGCGACTGGACAGAGAACTTCAACGGCTCTGTAATGCCTAAACTATTTTGAATGTAAGTGAAATCTTCATCGACCGACAATGTCGCAGATGAAAAAATAATCGGTAAACGTTGATTAAACAATTGATTGCGTAAAATATCCGTCACGAGTCGCGGCATGATGACGAGTGTCCAATCTCCTTCACGATCTTCAATCCAATCAATCGCTTCTTCGTCTGTCGCAAATAAATTCATCGAATACGTATATTGTTCTAAGTATTCCTCGACCATTTTTAAATCATAATTTGGAATGACGTATAACTCGCCGTCAAAGACAAATTCTTCTAACACTTCATCGGCTAAACGAATCGCAGAAAGTGCAATTTTTTTCAAGCGATCGACTTTATCGATCGTGTAGCGTTCCCCATCATTTAATGTAATGTGATCTTCCATCTCATCGAAAAAGAGCGCGTGCACTTCGATTAATTGTTCGATTTTTTCTAATGTCGTTTCGCGAACACCATCGACCATCACTTGCTCTAACAATTTAATGAGTGTTTCGCTTTGCACTTCAAAGTTCAACGCACGTTGCGCCGCGTATTCGAGTAAATGCCCTTCGTCGAATACGATCATCGATAAGTCTGGGAGAAGCGGTAAAAGTTCTTGACGTAAACGCGATTCTTTCGTCCATACGTGCTCCATGTAAAAGTCGTGCGAACAAATGATTAAATCAGTCGCCTCGCGATACGCAACACGATGCAATGTTTGACCACAACGGTTACGCACGTCACAAGAAGCACATTGCTGAATCGGATTGTAGTTGATCGTTTCCCATTCATCATTGCTCAATTCTGGATAAGCAGAGCGCTCCCCATATGGATACATTTTCTCCAATGAATCAGAACCGAATACGAAGCCAGGTAGCGACTCTTCCACTTCATCCGCATAATCACCATATCCGAAATCTGACGCATCTTCTAATCGTTTAATACATAAATATTGATCACGTGATTTCGCTAAACGTACGTCGATATTTAAATTGAGCGCTTCACTAATTTTTTGAATGTCGCCGTCTTCTTTCACGAGCTGATCGATGAGCGTTTCATCTGCACATGAAATGAGCGCAGGTTTTCCCGTATAACGAGCATAGCTAATCGCCGGTAGTAAATAAGCGATCGTCTTTCCTGTACCGACACCCGCTTCTGCAAACAGTACTTTTTTCTCTTGTAAAGCTTTCTCAATTTGGAATGCCATAAACACTTGTTCATCGCGTAAATCAAATCCACGCTCTGGTAAATCATCATATAATGTATCGCCGATCCAATCGTTCAATGATTCATAAAAAGATTGGTCTTTCGATAAGGTGAAAGGTAGTTTTTTTCGCATATTCGTCCCTCTTTCTCGGATAGAATACCCTCATTTCACGAGTGTGAACTGAGGGTATCTTGTTTTACTCTATACGTTTTCCATGCAATTACACACGTTTACCCCAATATTGGTAATAGTCCGTGCGAATAAATCCGTTAAACAATTTACGTTTTTTCGTCGCTTTACTGCCGAAATGGTCTTCGAAATTCGGAAGTGACGTTAAAATGTACGTGCTCCATGACGGATGACTTTCCATAATGTGACCGAGCACTTGCGCAATCGCTTCTGCCTCTTCGACTTCACCGAGTCGTTCTCCGTACGGTGGGTTTCCGACGAGGACGCCGTTTTCGCCTTGAATGGTAATATCTTTCACTGCACATTGGCGCCACGTAATTAAGTCTTCCGTAAACCCTGCTTCAATAGCGTTTTCTTGCGCAATTTGAATCATGCGACCGTCGTGGTCAGAACCGATAATTTCAAGCGGCTCATCGTACTTAGCAACATCTTCCACTTCCTCATGAACACGGTCCCAAATCGCTTGTTTCATCCACGGCCATTCTTCCGCTAAAAAATTGCGGTTGTAACCTGGCGCAATATTTTGTCCGATCATCGCCGCTTCAATCGGAATCGTTCCTGAACCGCAAAACGGATCCATAAAGGGACGATGGGAACTCCAACGCGTTAATTTAATTAAAGCGGCAGCTAATGTTTCTTTTAAAGGCGCTCCTCCTTGATCGATTCGGTATCCGCGTTTATGTAAACCGACACCGCTCGAATCGATCGTCAATGTAACCACATCTTTTAAAATCGATACTTCCAACTTAAATAAAGGGCCACTCTCGTCTAAAAAGCCGATTCGTTTATACGCTTGTTTCATTCGTTCTACAATCGCTTTTTTCGTAATCGCTTGACAGTCAGGCACCGAATACAAGGTCGACTTCACTGATTTGCCTTGAACCGGAAAAGCTGCATCTACTGGTAAATAACGCTCCCATGGTAATGCTTTCGTTTTTTCGAACAATTCATCGAAAGTTTTCGCTTTGAATTGTCCGACGACGACGCGAATGCGGTCCGCTACACGACACCACATGTTCGCGCGGGCGATCGCTAATTCATCGCCTTCAAAATAAATTTTTCCGTTCTCTGTTCTCGTTTCATAGCCGAGTTCTCGAATCTCATCAGCAACGAGTGCTTCAAGACCCATCGCTGAAGTCGCAACTAATTGGTACGTCGTCAATTTAATCATCCTCACGTAAAAAAATGTGCCGATAAAGCTGTACTCTTCATCGACACTTTCATTATGCTCTCGTTGAGCGTGTTGTAAAATTAGGCTATAAAGCCATTCATAAGCCATGTTCTGTTCCTTCGTACTCAAACGGCTCACGCCTCGTACTCCGGTAGTAATCATCTGTCTGCGAACAAGTTCGCCTCGTTGCTACGTTCAATTCCGCGCAACAAGTGCCCCTACCAAAATTTGGGTTTCTCACTCGTGGGGTTTACCGCGTTCCACCTCATAAGTTTCCTTATGAGCTCGTCTCTGTGGCACTTTCAAGGTATATGCATAGCATGACGCCTTAGCATAGGGACCTGCCGTCAGCTCTCACTGCCTAGACTTATTGTTTCATCTAGCACGAACACTACGACCATCTCAGGATCGTGTGAGCATGGACTTTCCTCTACGATGTCTAGCACCGCAGCGATTACTTAAATGACCTTATAGCAACTTTTCATTATACACGAATTCAATAAAAACGCAACTTACACATCTTCGTTTAATTTATCACCGAAAACATGTCGTTCCAAATTCGATAGACGTTTTAAAATATCGAAGTTTGTTGAACTGACAGGCGGTTGTTTCGGTGAGTTTGGCACAGTATGTACCTCTTTCGTAGAGCGCTCTTTTAACTCTTTTTCAAGTCGAGTATTTTCTTTTTCTAAACGTTCAATTTCAAGTCTAAAATTTTCATAGTCTTTCACAATTTGGTCTAAAAAGTGATCTACTTCATCTTTACTATATCCACGCAAACTCGTACCGAATTCTTTCTCGATAATTTGTTTCGCATCTAACTTAATATCCATCTTCAGACGTCCTTCCCTCTTATATCTAAACTTCTTTTATTATAGCATAACAATGAATGAGATGTCGCTCTTCATCCGTCACTTTTCTCGCTCTGTTGACGCTTTATCTTCTTCATTAAACGTGCTTTTCGAGCGTGGAGTTGTTGAGCGGTATTTTCTCGGAAACGTTGGGTAATTTCCGTCTCATCTGACATTAATTGTTCGTATGCTTTCGTCGTATAACGCAACGCTAACACATACTCTTTCTTGTGATGCTCAGCGATCATGGCGCATTGAATCGTCGCCTCTATACCGATGCGATTTCGTACGTGCGTCGACTGCTCAAAAAAGACGAACGCTTCTAACGGCCGTCCTTCTTTCTTTAATAGTTTTCCTAAATAGTAATGAGCTGTCGGTGTCTCCGCTCCATACGTATCGACAATCTGTTCAAATTGTTGACGACTTTGGCCAAATAATTTTAAATCATTTAACCATTTCGCGACATTCACTTCTACCGTGCTCGATGTTTCTTTTTGACGCAATACCGTTTCGACCGCTTCTCCATAAAAGGTGACGAGCGATAATAAATCCCATTCATTATGACGCAAAATATCCATTAACGCTTGGGGCTCGCCACTTCTTACCGCATCCTCGTAAATGATCGGCGCCAAATGGCCAGGAATGTCATCTTCTCGAAAGAAGTTGAGGATCGTCTCTTCCATTTGAACGAGGGAAAAGGACGTTTGTTCATCTTTCCAAATGCGACGGGCTGCGTGTAATAAATCAATTTGCTTCTGTTTTTGAAGTGGAGGAAGTTGCTGACGATGTAATGTCCACCTGCTTTCCACCATCGGAACGTCGAAGCTCTTCCCGTTATACGTGACGAGCGTGACCCCTCGTTCATAAAAACGGGAAGCATATAAAAAGGCCGCTTCATGATCAGGACTCGGCAACACGTATTGGCGTAACACGAGATGTTCCTCTTCTCGCTCAAATAACCCATGAAGGAAAATATAAGCACCGGCTCCTGCAAGACCTGTCGTCTCTGTATCAAAAAAGACGAGTCGTTCTTGAGCACCCGACTTTAAAGGGTGATCTTCTTCTACATGTTCCCACTGCTCTAATGCTTGAAAAAGCGAACGAAATGTTCGATTACCATGCATCGCATCGAGGGCATAACGCTTTTCTTTTAAATAGACGATGCCGTGCTCATTTTCAACCTTTTGAAGTCCAGCACGCAACCAATTTTGTTCATAAGGAGGCGCTGGAATCGCAACAGGCTTCGACTTTTCAACCGACTCTACTTTTTTCTTTTTCACTAATTTTCGACGCATTTCCAATAA
This sequence comes from Savagea faecisuis, assembly GCF_042675605.1. Taxonomy (NCBI): domain Bacteria; kingdom Bacillati; phylum Bacillota; class Bacilli; order Caryophanales; family Caryophanaceae; genus Savagea; species Savagea faecisuis. Next base: position 93,023 of record NZ_JBHTJF010000009.1, on the reverse strand, counting down.
GCGACTTTCATAACTCATCCACGCACCATCCTTTTTCTTCAGTATACCCCTTTTTCAAAAAACTACAAAAAAGAACCGCTCGGAAAGCGGCTCTCTCATACTAAACTTCGTAACAATGCTACCGACTGTGCTTTATACGTCGAATGTGCTTGGTCTTGTGCTCCGATACAACTTGGACATCCTATTTCACAAGGGCAGTTTTCGATGTGATCGGCCGTCATATTGAATAGCTCTGGCCATTTTTTAAAAACGGCTTCACTCAATCCGATCCCTCCTGGATAGCTGTCATACACGAAAATCGTTGGTGTTTCGGTTTCGCTCGCTTTCACTTTAGGTACGACGTGAATATCGCTTCGGTCGCAGCTGACGAGTAACGGAATTAAATTTTGAAGCGCATGACTTACATTGATGAGCACATCGGACAGCTGATCATGCGTCCAGTTTTCAGGCGTATCGAAGCTATACCAAGTGCTTGCGGTGTGCAAACTTTCTTCGGGTAAGTTAATTGGACCCGAGCCGATATTGTCGTGTTTATCGTTAAAGGCTATCTTTTTAAAAATAGTAGGCATCGCTACGACCGCCACATCACCAAAATATGCGGTGCCGTGAGAATATGTCATTTCCTCATCTTCCTCTAAACGATTAAGTTCTACCGCTAAATTCGCATCGGTGAAGTAATCGACATCGACTTCTTTCACATATGCTTTTTTCTCTTCCCAGTCGAGCTCTTCCACTTGAAATTGTGTTCCTTGATGTAAATAAATCGCTTCTTCATGAAGTAAAGTCATTGCGCTAAAACGGTCCATCTCCCCGATGACACGTGTTTTCGTCGGAACTGATTGATCGATGATGACGACGTTTTCTTGTGAAGCGGAACGCAAGCTAATGTCCCGCGCTGGAAATTGATCCGTCATCCAATGCCATTTGAGACCTGTTCGGATAAGCACGCCTTCTTCTGCTAACATTTCTAATAAATGTTGTACGTCAAATTCCCCGTACATTTCATCAAAGGTGAACGGTAACTCAAAGGAAGCGCATTTTAAATGATCCATTAAAATTAAAATATTGTCTGGATGAATTCTCACTTCCTCAGGGCGACGCGCTAATAAATAGTTCGGATGTTGGATGACGTATTGGTCAAGTGGTGTTGATTGAGCGACGAGAATGATGAGCGCATCTTCCCCTCGGCGCCCTGCTCGGCCTGCTTGTTGTAAGGCGCTCGCGATATTTCCCGGATATCCCGTCATAATACAAGCGTCGAGCTGTCCGATATCAATGCCGAGTTCGAGTGCGTTCGTACTGACGACTGTTTGAATCGTTCCGTTACGCAATCCTTTTTCAATCTTTCTTCGTTCCGAAGGCAAATATCCTCCCCGATACCCCATGATGGACGAATCGAATAACTTTTGTGCCGTCAACTGTTTTAAATACGTCGTAATCATTTCGACGCGTACGCGACTTCTTGCGAAAATAATCGTTTGAATATGTTCTTCGTACAAACGCTTCGCTAATTCGCGCACTTCCAAAATGGCGCTTTTTCGAATTCCGAATGTCGGGTGGACGACCGGTGGATTGTAAAACAAGAAAAACTTCCGTCCGGTAGGAGCTCCACTTCGGTCGATCAATCGCATCGACTCATTCGTCAAGTTTTCCGCTAATTCCAACGGATTCGCAATCGTAGCTGACGTACAAATGACGACAGGGTCCGCTCCGTAATAACGTGCGATGCGTATTAAGCGGCGCAATACGTGAGCGACATGGCTGCCGAATACCCCTTTATACGTATGCAATTCATCGATGACGATATACTTTAAGTTTTCGAATAAACTAACCCACTTCGTATGATGAGGTAAAAGCCCAGAATGTAACATATCGGGATTCGTCAAAACGATATGTCCTGACTTCCTCACTTTCGTCCGCAGGCCAGGCGGTGTATCGCCATCAAATGTATAAGATAAAATCGACTGTTCCGTCCGTTCAATTAAATCGTGCAAATCGGCGAGTTGATCTTGCGCGAGTGCTTTCGTCGGAAATAAATAAAGAGCACGCGATGCGGGGTCTTCCAATATTTCTTGTAAAACAGGCAAGTGATAACAGAGCGACTTCCCACTCGCCGTTGGAGTGACCGCAACGAATGATTCTTTCGCTTGCGCATAGTTAAACGCTTCTGCTTGGTGAGTATACAATTGTTCGATCCCTTTCGACCGCAATGCTTTTTGTAAATCTTCATGCAAATCGTCAGGAAACGCAACGTATTTTGCCTCTGTCGCTTCCGTCACTTCCAAATGTTGAATGTTCGGTCCATATTCTTCATCGCGACGCAACGCTTCGATAAATTGTTCAATCTTACTCATACATTCATCGCTTCCTCTAAAATCGTTTTCAACGTATATTCAATCGATTGAATCGATTTTAAAAACATCGCGCGACTCGTCTTTCGATGATACGACTGAACAGTAATTTGTTCGAGCGCTTCTTTCGTATGTTTTAATTGCGGTAAATGAATGTGACGTGGACGATTGAGTTCCACCCATTGTGTCATTTCATTAAACCACATTTCAATCCGAATAAATGCTTGTTCACATGCTGGTTGAACTTCTGTATAAAAATCGAGATCACGCTCTTCTTCTCGCAACTGAAAATAACGCGTTCGACAATTTTCGATATGTTGTAACATATTTTCTGTGTGCATCGTATTCGCTTCCCTTCTATCAAATGATGCTCATCGATTCATTTTAGCAAACTCTTCACACTTTCTCCATTTCGAGCACGGCAACCAATTGGCATTCCCTTCGTCTTATGTATCGCAAACGTTAACAGTTCAAACGTTCGCCTTTTTGCGTTATGATACAAGTGAGGTGATCTTATGGTCATTCGTTACCCGAATGGACGCATTTATCAAAAACAACAACGAACAAAAACACGTATCGCTGAACCGTCATTTGCGAATCGCGGACAAACACTCGAACAGCAAATCGAAGAAGCAAATGAATACTATTTAGAGAAAGAACTCGCCGTCATTCATAAAAAACCGGTCCCGATTCAAATTGTCAACGTGCACTATCCTGCAAGGAGTGCCGCACGCATTACGGAAGCCTATTTCAAGACCCCCTCCACAACGGACTTTAACGGGATTTGGAACGGCCTCCATATCGATTTTGAAGCGAAAGAAACGAAAAATAAAACCTCTTTCCCTTTAGCGAATATTCACCCTCACCAAGTGGAACATATGGGGAGAGTCGCACGTCAAAATGGTGTCGTCTTTTTCATCTTCAAATTTGCGACATTATCGCGCTATTTTTTATTTTTTTACGAAGATTTCGAACCGTTTTGGACGCGAATGTTGCAAGGGGGACGAAAGTCGATTACACTTTCAGAAGTCGAAAACAACAGCTATGAACTGCAAGTGAGTGCGTATCCAGAATTGCACTACTTGCCCATTATCGAACAATATATGAACGAAAAAGAAAGGTAGGGACGATCCGATGAGCAATCAACCGACTTCCCGCGCTGAACGTCAACGCCAATTAAAACGACAAAAGCGCAAACAAAAAGGGAAAAAAGGATCTCTTCTTAAAAAAATAATCGGTCTTATTTTCATCTTAGGAATTGTTGGACTATTAAGTGGAGGTGCGTTATTTGCTTACTATGCATCCACCGCTCCAGAGCTAGATGAAAAATTGTTAAAAGACCCGTTAACGAGTGATTTTGTAGATGCTAACGGTAATTTAATTATGAAATTTGGCGCAGAAAAACGGGAATATGTCGAATATAAAGACATTCCTGAAGTGATGGAAAATGCCATCCTTGCGACAGAAGACGTACGATTTTTTGAACACGGAGGCATCGACTTTTATCGTCTCGGTGGCGCAGTCATTGCGAACTTCCGTGACGGCTTCGGTTCTCAAGGGGCTTCAACACTCACTCAACAAGTGATTAAAAACTCATTTTCTTGGAAAGATAAAACATTAAAACGTAAAGCCCAAGAAGCTTGGCTTGCACATAAACTTGAAAAAGAGTATTCAAAAGAGAAAATTTTTGAAATGTATTTCAACAAAATTTTAATGGGTGGTTCGATTTACGGATTCGGAACAGGAGCGGAATATTACTTCGACAAACCGTTAAATGAACTCGAATTACATGAAGCCGCGTTACTTGCGGGATTACCACAATCACCGAACGCGTACAATCCGTTCCAACATCCAGAACGAGCAGAAAAACGACGCAATATCGTTTTACTCCTCATGGAAAAGCACGGAAAGATTACGAAAGAGCAGATGGAAGCAGCACAAGCAATCCCTGTCGAGTCCACACTGGCAAAACGTGATACGACGACAGTCGGTGGTCAATACGCTGCATACATCGATACAGTATTGCATGAATTAGAAGAACAAGGATTAATGGATGTTTTAGCAGAAGGTGTGACGATTCATACTGCCCTTCAACCAGAAGTCCAAAAAACAGTCGAAAATGCAATTAACCAAGATAGCTTATACGAATCAGATGAAATGGAAGCAGGAATGACGGTTCTCGATACGAAAACGGGTGCGATCGTCGCAGTTGGTGGCGGACGCAACTATTCCGGCCGTAACTTCAACTTCGCAACGAAAGAAAACGGACAGCCTGGATCTGTCATTAAACCGATTTTATCTTACGGTCCTGCCATCGAAAAATTCGGTTGGTCAACAGGACAAGCATTGAAAGATGAACGCTACTTCTATAAAGGGACCGATAAAGAAGTGCGCAACGTAGATGGCAAACATCTCGGCACATTAACATTGCGTGATGCTTTAGCAAAATCACGTAACGTACCTGCTGTCAAAGTATTTGAAGAAGTCGGTGCAAAAGACGCTGCAAACTTCGGGCGTAAACTCGGCTTACCATTCGAAGACGTCCATGCGGCGAATGCGCTCGGTGGTGGAGAATATAACTTCTCGACGAAACAAATTGCCGGAGCGTATGCTGCATTTGGAAATGGCGGAATCTACACGGAACCTCACGCAGTGAAACGTATCGTCTTCCGTGATGGAACAGAACGTGTATTAACACCGAACCATGAACAAGTGATGCAAAGTTCAACGGCTTACATGATCACGGATGTCTTACGTGATGTCTTAACACGTGGTACAGGAACTTTAGCAAATATTTCAGGAGTGGACGTTGCCGGTAAAACGGGAACGACGAACTACCCAGCTGACATTTTGAAAAAACATAATATGGAAAGCCACTACGTTCCAGACACATGGTTTGCAGGCTATTCATCAGATTATACGATTGCGATTTGGGGTGGCTATAAAAATTATACTGATCCAATCAAAACTTATGATCGCGGACGACAAGTACCACAAAACTTATTCCGTAATGTGATGAGCTCTATCTCTCACAATACACCGAAGATGAAAAAACCATCCACTGTCATTGAAGCAGAAATCGTCTACGGCTCAAACCCAATCGTTCTCGCTTCAGCAGCTACACCTGAAAACCTTCGTTCACGTGAATTATTCGTGAACGGCTCGGTACCTGTTGTAGAAGATGAAAGCGAAGAAGTCGGCCTTGCGAGCCCTAGCAACTTAACGGCTTCATTAGATGATGACTCTTATGACATCGCATTAAATTGGGACTTCGCTCTTCACGAAGAAGATGAAAACGATGAAGAAGTGACCTTTGAAGTTTCCTATACGATCGATTCAGGAAACCCGATTGTTCTCGCTACAACGACGGATCGACAAGCTGTTTTACGAGATGTTTCACTCGGTCATGAGTATCATTTCTCCGTCGTGGCAAAACGCGGAGATGAGACGAGTAGCCCAGCGACGACCTCGCTCATACTAGAAGGCGAAATGATTGAAGAGCCTTCTGTCGAAGAACCTGAAACACCTGAAGAGCCAGAAGAGGAAGAACGTCCGACAGAACCGAATAAGCCTGAAACACCAACCAACAATCAAGGACAAAACAATAACTCAACACCGAATGACAAACCATCAAATCCTAACAATCCAGGAGGTCAACAGACGACACCTCCTGAGCAATCAAAACCAAAACCAGAACCAAGTCAACCTGAAAAACCACAGCCTCCTGTAGAACAAACCCCTGAAACACCATCAGGAGAAGAATAATAAAAAGGTTAGCATCGTTTTATTCGATGCTAACCTTTTTACGTTCGATGAATTTGTCGTTGCAAACGCGCTTGTTTCGCGAAATACATCGCTGCTTTCTTTCGAAGTTCATCAAATAACGCATTAAGTTGTACATAAGCGTAGTGACTTTTATACTTATCTTTCACAAATTGAATACGCTCCGCTTCATTTAACGGACCGAACACATACCATTCTTCTTCACGCGCTTCATTCCAAAACGTTCCACCTAGCGCAACGAGCGTTTCGTAATTTTCAATTTGCTCATGGAGTAAAGCATGTACAGAAGCATCTCGTTCCGCATACTTCTGCTTGATTTCTTCTTTCACATCGTCCCACTGCTGTAGGCGTTTTAGGACGGTCGCTTCTAATTCTTTCATTTCGCTCTCATCCTTTTCTTCCCTTCCCGACATAAATCGAGAAGCGGACATTCTGGACAGTTTGGATTTTGTGCTTTGCAATGATAACGTCCGAAGAAAATCATGCGATGATGCGTATTTGTCCATTCTTCTCGTGGTGTCCAGCGCATCAGTTTCTCCTCCACTTGCGTGACATTATCTTTCCAACGACACATGCCGAGACGTTTCGAAACGCGTTCGACGTGCGTATCAACAGCGAGTGCTGGAATACCGAAAGCGTTCGATACGACGACGTTCGCCGTTTTGCGCCCTACTCCAGGAAACTTCGTTAATTCATCGCGATCTTCTGGCAAAATACCGTTATATTCCGTAATGAGCATTTCGCATAATGCTCGAATATTTTTCGCTTTATTGCGATAAAGACCGATTGAACGAATATCATTTTCTAACTCTTCAAGCGATACGCGAATGTAATCTTCTGGAGTGCGATACTTTTGAAATAGTTCTGCGGTCACTTTATTGACATGTACATCTGTCGCTTGTGCAGACAATAAAGTCGCGATTAATAATTCAAACGGATTTTGATGGACGAGCTCGCAATGAGCATCTGGAAACATCTCTTCAAACACTTGCAAACAATGTTGCCATTCTGTTTTACGTAACACGAACTTCTCCTCCTCTTAATCTTCTAACCAATTATACAACGGAACATTCGTAGATGGGGTTAGTTTTGTTTGAGCAGTTGGAGCCGTGTAAGAATAGGCCGCTTTTTCTACATCTTTTAATGTTTTCACATTTTTTCGTTTCCACTCATTTAAAATCGCATTAATATATTTAAGACTAAGCTTTTGAGCCAGAACAGCTTCACGTAAAGCCGCTTCTATAACTTCGACAGAATGTTCATCCTCATCTAACCAAGCTCCGATCATTTCACTCTCTAAAGGAGATAAAAGGCGTCCGAATTCTTGTTCAAACATTTGATAAAGCATCCCTTCTCGTTCGGCAATCGTTTGCTCACCCTCTTCACTCACTTCATGCTCCGTTACGTACATAATTTTCTCCCATAACGGAAGCAGTGAATACATTTCATGAAAAACACCGTTCGCATCTGTTTTTGATTCAATCGACACTAAATTTCGCTTCATTAAAGATTGAACGAGCGCGCTAACATCTTGCATCGTAATCCCGAGTCGCTCTGCTAATTCAAAATGAGTTGGAAATGTAATCCCCTCTTCTTGAAACGATTGAATATGAAGGAGCAACATCGCCTCTTGATCTGTTATGTGTAACTTCGCATAATGTTTGAAAAACAGTTGAGAAATGACGACATTTCCTTCTTCAATCCATAAACGTAATGCTTCTTGTTTCATCGTGGATTCTCCTTCCATTCAAGCTAAAAAACGAACGTCTGTCTATGCCAAAAGCAAGAAGACGTTCGGTTTGTTCAATTATGCCATATACGCATTGTACGAATCGTTAAATTCTAAATATTACACTGCGTCTGTCCATTTTTGATCTACGTAGTTTGAAATACGACGGAGCGCTTCTTCAATCGCTTCTACATTCGTCGCGTAAGATAAACGAATCGTCGTGTCAGAACCGAATGCAGAACCTGGAATGACTGCAACTTTCGCTTCTTCTAATAGTGCGGCACTAAATTCATCTACTGAAGTGAATCCTGTATGACGCATCGCTTCTGAAACGTCCGCTAATAAATAAAATGCGCCTTTCGGTTTAACGATGTGGAAGCCACGGATAGCGTTCGCCTGTGGGTACACACGATCTAGGCGTGATTCAAAGTCTTGACGCATTGCTTCTACGATGTCTTGTGAACCATTGTACGCTGCGATCGCCGCATATTGTGATGTCGTCGTCGGATTTGATGTCGAGTGACTCGCTAAATCCGTCATCGGACCGATTACAGAAGCATCTCCTGCGACGAATCCGATACGCCATCCTGTCATCGAGTGAGACTTTGAGACACCGTTAATAATTAACGTGCGTTCTTTCGCATCATCGCTCAACTGTGCAATGGAAACATGTTCGTTCCCTGCATAAATTAATTTTTCATAAATTTCATCCGACACGATCCAAAGGTCATGACGTTTCGCAAATTCCGCAATTTCAACAAGTTCTTCTTTCGAATAGATCATACCGGTCGGGTTGCTTGGAGAGTTGATAATGAGCGCTTTCGTGCGTTCTGTCACCGCTTCTTCTAACTGTTCTACCGTCACTTTAAACTCTGCATCCGCTGTCGTTTGTACGATGACAGGTGTCCCTTCTGCGAGTTTAATTTGTTCTGTATAGCTCACCCAAAATGGCGCTGGAATAATGACTTCATCGCCTTCATCTAATAATACTTGGAATAATGTGTAGAGCGCATGTTTCGCTCCGACACCTACCATAATTTCTGAACGTGTGTACGTCAACTTTTGATCGCGTTCCAGCTTGGCGATGATGGCATCTTTCAACTCTGGTAAACCACCTGCTGGCGTATACTTCGTTTTACCTTCTTGCATCGAGCGGTAAGCCGCTTCAATGATTGCTTCCGGCGTATTGTAATCTGGTTCTCCAGCTCCGAGCCCGATTACATCGATGCCTTCTGCTTTCATCGCTTTTGCTTTCGCTGTAATGGCCAAAGTTGTCGAGGGGGATAACGTCTCAATTCGTTTTGACAATGTTCTACTCATGACCTATCGTACACTCCTTCAAAATTATAAGTTTAAGATTCTTTTCCACCATTTACCGTCTTCAAACAATAAATATACATAGTTTAGCGTATCATTTTCACCTTTAAAGACAACCTCCCAAAAGACGTGTTCTTCTTCATAGCCGAGTTTCGCATGGATGACTTTTTTCACTGGAAATTCTTTTTGGACTGTATCGATCGCTTGTTGGCGCGAAATCCCTTTTGACATTTGAATTGTTTTTAATTTTACAAGGGATTCGTCTAAAATGACAGCTTTTTTTTCACCTTTTTCTTTACCGTACAGGACGTACTGGACATCATTTCCGTTGTACGTTTCCATTCGTTCAACAGATGATAAATACTCTTCTTTTAAAGCGACAGATGTCGCCTTTTGCTCAGCATTAGCAAAAGGGCGAGACGCTTGAAATAAAATGAGGGCAGTTAGTGAGATGACGACAATTGTAAAAAATACGATGATAAATCGCACCCACTGCCACATTGGATTTTTCACTTTTTCCATCAGTCTTTTGCACCTCCATGCCAATCTGCTAATTGTCCTACAATCGAATCTACTGTCATTTTGCGAATCGGTAGTTGCGGTAAACTATCGATAAAGTAATGACCATATTGTTTCGTTTCCAATCTTTTATCTAATAAAATAAAGCTCGTTCGTCCTTCTGTACGACGCATGAGACGAGTAAAGCCTTGTCTAAATCGTACGAGCGCTTCTGGCAAGCCGTAATCATAAAACGGATGTCCGCCATTCTCAGTCGCTAACTGTTCACTACGCAATCGGTAGAGCGGGTCTTTCGGTGATGAAAACGGCAAACGAACGACGATGACCGCGCGTACTGATTCATCTCGTACATCCAACCCTTCCCAAAATTGATTCGTACCGAAGAGCAATGAACCTTCTGTTTGGTGAAACAACTTTAACAATTTCGCATCGCTTCCAGAAGTCACACCTTGCGCAAAAATCGGATGTTCTTCCAACAATTCACTCTCTTGAATGAGACGAGCTGTCTTCTGTAACATTTGTTGACTCGTAAACAATACGAAAACGTTCCCACCTGTCGCATACGTCGTCTGTACGATCGAATCTGCGACGAGTTCGATATAGTCTTCTTCTACGACTTCATCAATTTGTGGCATATCTTCAACGAGCCAAATCGACGCATGGTCATAGAAAGAAGTAGGTGCAGGAAATGTTTCAATCGGAACATCTTCAGGCAAACCGAGTTGTTTCGGAATAAATGATTCGTAAGAAGGTACACGCAATGTACCAGACGTCCAAATGATACCGAACGATTCACTTTTCAACGAATGAACGAACGAGCGTAAAAGTGGAGCACTCGTAATCGGCTTTTTCACGAATACGACACTACCAGGAATGCTTCTCTCGTCATATTCGATAAAGGTTTCTTCCGTCGATTGAGGGACGACTGTAAACAATTCAATCCAATCATCCATCTTTTGTTCGTATTGCGTCACCCAATCTTGCCACTCTTGCACGAACGCTCGCTCTTTTTCGACTAAGTATAAATGTTCTAACGGTTCAATTAACTGCTGAGCGGCGCGTAAAAAAACGAACATCGCTTGATGTAAAGATTGTAATGCTGAACGGTCCATCGTATCCATATTTAAATGAATCGTATGTTTCGTCGTCGTAGCACCGTTGTTCGATTTCACTTGTTGAATGAGTGTCCGTATAAATAAGTCGAATTGATCGACTAATTGTTCATACGCTCTTATTAATTGACGTTTTTTAGACTTATACGGTTGCTGTTTGCGTTTAAATAATGTCGTTAATCGCGTGAGCAAATCGTATTCCCCTTCGCTCATTAACTGACCGATGACATATTTCCACCGTGTATAGCGAAATACCGTTTCTACGTTTCTCATCGCAATATTCGACATCTGATGCGCTTCATCGATGATGAGTCCACACGCTTCATGAATGAAAGAATAGGAGTGATTCGCGAGAAGTAATGAATGATTCGTCACGACTAATTGAGCATCTTGTGCTTTTTCAACCGCACGATGATGAAAATCGTACTGTCTCTCTTCTGCCGACAATTCATACGTCCGTTTACGTATGCGATCTAACAACAATTGACCGCCACCTGAAACGTTAACTTCCGATAAATCTCCCGTCTCTGTCTCTGTCAGCCAAACAACGAGTTGTAAAATCGTTAATGTCTCGTCATAGGAATGATTCGTCACCGTCAACACTTGTAAAAACTTCGACAATGAAATGTACTGTTCTCGCCCTTTTAAGACAGCGACACGAACTGGTACTTTAAACAATCGATCAAGTTTTTTTATTTCTTTTTCAACAAGCGCATCGACGAGTTCATTCGTATACGTACTAATGACGACGGGACGTTTCATCTCTTCAGCATAAAACACGCTCGGGATTAAATAACCTAGCGTTTTGCCGACACCGTTCGGAATTTCCATCGCAACTTCTTGCCTTTGTTGTAGAGCGTGATAAACAGACGTCATATAGTTTAATTGAACAGGACGCCGCTCATAAGAAGCGTTAATTTTTTGCAGTAAATCATATTGGGCAGCATCATCTAGTGGAAACGATTTTGTCTCCGTCACCTGTAAATCTTGTTTCGGCTCTTTTAATGCTAATCCTTTATATAGAAAAACTGACGATTTTGGACGGTCTTCTTTTAAACATTCATAGAGTAAAGTAGAAACATTCGATTTTAAAATGAATGAATGTTTATGTAAATATTGTAACGTTTGTTTCGGTAACGCACTCATTTTCTTCAATATTTTCACTAACAATTGGGCAGTTGCCGTCGCATCATCATCCGCTCGGTGTGCATTACCTAAATAAATGCCAAGTTCCTCTGTCAATTCTAATAAACGGTAACTCGATGCACTTGGATACATAATTTTCGCCAATTCTACTGTATCGAGCACTTCCCCACGCCAACGCTGTAAACCGCATCGTTCAAACTCTTGTTGTAAAAATGAAAGATCAAAGGACGCATTGTGCGCAACGAATACCGTTCCTCGTAATCGCTCATAGACGTCTTTCGCATAATGTTCAAACGGTTCATATGCTGCTACAAGTTCATTTTGAATATTTGTCAATTGAGCGATAAATGCGGGAATTGGTTGCTCGGGATTGACAAATTGATTGTACGTATCGAGTATTTTGCCATCTTGTACACGCACAATCGCGATTTGTATAATTCGATCGCCACGCTTCGCCGAATGACCTGTTGTTTCTAAGTCGACTACGGCGTAAATTGGCTTCGTCATAATGATCAACGTCCTTTTCAGTCACTAACTCCGGATCTGTGAACGGATATGAGTTCACTTCTTCTTTTCGACTTTTTAAACAGTCGAACTCCATGCAAATTGTATCATATTTTCATAGGTACGGGAAAATTATTACTTCACTCCTCAATTTCAACAAAAAAGTAGACAGCACGTACACTGTCTACTTTGATATTAATAGTCTTCTACTGTCGCATGAGCGCGTTCTTCAATATTTTGAATGATGCGATTGCACTCATCGACGAGGCAGACGACGGGTTCATAATTACGAGCTACTTCATCTTTCATCATCATATAGCTCATAATGATGACGATATCCCCTGGCTGTACGAGACGCGCCGCTGCACCGTTCACACAGATGACCCCGCTGCCACGTTCCCCTTCGATAATGTACGTTTCAAAACGCTCTCCATTGTTATTGTTCACGATTTGAACACGCTCATTCGGCAACATGTTCGCAGCATCTAATAAGTCACGGTCAATTGTAATACTTCCGACGTAATTTAAATTCGCTTCTGTCACCGTCGCACGGTGAATTTTACTATTAAGCATATTGCGGTACATTATTGATTCCCTCCTACGATGACATTGTCAATTAAACGGGTTTTTGAAAACTGTACCGCACATGCGATAATCATCTCTTCGTCTAGTTTAGGTTCTGTTAAGCTCGGATAGTGTAAAATGTTGACGTAATCGACGGTACCACCCGTCTCTTTCGCAAGTGCTTCTTCCATATAATTTTGCACTTCTTCCAAACGTGTACCGCGAGCTAAACGTGCGCGCCCTTCCCGCAACACTTCATAAATTTTTGGCGCTTTTTTTCGTTCTTCTTCTGTCAAATTGACATTGCGTGAACTTTTCGCAAGACCATCTTCCTCGCGTACGATCGGTACTCGACGAATCGCTACATCGATATTGAAATCATGCACGAACGTTTCGATAATCGCGACTTGCTGAGCATCTTTCAATCCGAAATATGCATAGTCCGGCTGGACAATATTAAACAATTTTAAAATGACTTTCAGTACACCGTCGAAATGAGTCGGACGAGATGCTCCGCACATTTGTTGCGCAATCGCTCCTGGAATAATTTGAATCGTCTGTTCTGTCGGATACATTTCTTCCACAGTCGGCGCAAAAATATAATCGACTTTACGCTCTTTCGCCAATGCGACATCTCGGTCTAAATCTCTCGGGTACTCATCAAAATCCTCATTCGGCCCAAACTGTGCTGGATTGACGAAAATGCTCATGATGACGACATCTGCTTCTCGTTTCGCTTGATCGACGAGCGCTAAATGTCCTTCATGCAAATACCCCATCGTTGGGACGTAGCCAATCGTCTTCCCTGCGTCTCGCATTTGATTCATTACGCGACGCACTCCTTGAATCGTATGAATGACGACCGTCATGACAAAACACCTCCGTATAGTTGTTGTAGTTCGTCCTCTTCCATTGTAAAATGATGCGCTTCTGTTGGAAATGCTTGTTGACGCACGTCTGCGACATATTGTTTCATCGCCTGCTCAACTTGCGTGCCGACATCTCCGTACACTTTCACAAATTTCGGTAAACGATGGAGTCCGAATTGAACGATGTCGTGAATGACGAGCACTTGGCCGTCCGTATCTTTCCCCGCTCCGATACCGATGACCGGAATCGATACAGCTTCACTCACTTCCTTCGCTAACTGATGCGGAATGAGCTCCAAAACGAGCATGCATGCCCCTGCGCGTTCAACTGCTTGAGCGTCTTCAATGAGTTGACGCGCTTGACTCGCTGTCTTCCCTTGGACACGATATCCGCCTTGTACCGCTGCCGATTGAGGTAATAAGCCGAGATGTGCGACAATCGGAATACCTGCCGTTGTAAGCCGTTCAATCGAATCGATTACTTCGCCCGCTCCTTCAACTTTCAACGCATCAGCATTCGTTTCTTGATACATGCGAATCGCTGTTTTCATCGTTTCTTCTTGAGAAATATGGTACGAACCGAATGGCATATCGACGACGACAAATGTGTCGCGCGCTCCACGGCGCACCGCTTTCGCATGATGAATCATTTCATCCACTGTGACAGATGCAGTCGATTCATATCCGAGTGCGACCATCCCGACCGAATCACCGACGAGTAATAAGTCGACGTCTGCACGTTCTGCAAATTGCGCTGTCGGATAATCATATGCCGTCAACATGACAATTTTTTCTCCACTTTCTTTCATTTTTCGAAATTTTGTAAGCCCTTTCATTTTTACCCTCTCCTTCACATTGTGGAAGAGTCGAACGATATAAAAACCTTCTACTTTTTCTAAAAAAAGACAGAAGGATTACGTATATACGTTCATTCTTCCGTCCCTGTCACTTGCATGATCAAGGCAGATTTTTTATTTTTATTTTGTTGCTAACCGTGATAGTGTAATTCTCCAAAAGATATTACCTATCGCCCTCACTATAGCAAAATTTTATTGAAAAGTCACCATTTTTTCCAATAAAAAATGACAAGCTTTTTAACTTGTCATTTCACACGATTTATTTTGTAAATAATGATTTTAACTTACTAAAAAATCCTGGTGACTCTTCTTCAATATTCATTAAAGGAACGGATTCCCCTAAAATACGACGGGCGATGTTACGGTAACCGATCGACGCACGACTTGACGGATCTAATACGATCGGCTCTCCTTTGTTCGAAGAAGCGATAACAGATTCATCATCGACGACAATCCCTAAAAGATCAATCGATAAATGCGTCGTAATTTCATTGACGTCTAACGCCTCACCGCGCGCCATTAAATTACGCTTAATGCGGTTTATAACGAGCATAGGATGTGGAATATCTTCCTGTTCCAACATACCGATAATTCGGTCGGCATCACGCACGGCCGAAATTTCTGGTACCGTAACGACAATCGCACGGTCCGCACCCGCTACTGCGTTTTGATACCCTTGTTCAATTCCAGCAGGACTATCAATTAAAACGTAATCAAACTCTTCTTTTAACTGTTGAATAAGCGCTCCAACTTGTTCTGGAGAAACGGCTAATTTATCACGTGTCTGCGCAGCCGGCAATAAATAAAGTCCATCTTCGAAACGCTTATCCTTTACGAGCGCTTGATGTAATTTACAACGTCCTTCAATTACGTCAACTAAGTCATAAATAATTCGATTTTCGAGCCCGAGTACAACGTCTAAATTGCGCAAGCCGATATCTGTATCGACGAGACAAACCCGTTGATCATTTAAAGCGAGCGCTGTGCCAATATTTGCGGAAGCTGTCGTTTTACCGACGCCTCCTTTTCCTGATGTAATGACAATCGCTTCTCCCATCATTGAAAACCTCCTATTCGTGTCATCAAATCTGGACGAGCTAGTCGCAAATCTTTCAACTCACTCATCGTCATTTGTCCATTATCTAATAAGTGGACGCACTCCATTCGATTCGTATGAAGCAATAGTGGTGAATCTTCATTGACAAGCTCTGTCACATCCGCAATCATTAAATGAGTCGGTTCCATATGAGATGCAACAATGACAGATTTATAATCCCCTGCCGCTCCCGCATGTGCCGCTC
Organism: Savagea faecisuis; assembly: GCF_042675605.1. Taxonomy (NCBI): domain Bacteria; kingdom Bacillati; phylum Bacillota; class Bacilli; order Caryophanales; family Caryophanaceae; genus Savagea; species Savagea faecisuis. The sequence continues at coordinate 76,971 of NZ_JBHTJF010000009.1, read as the reverse complement.
CTTTTAATTGACCGAGTATAAATATGTTACCTTTTGCAACGACTTTACCGTTCGGATTAATATCTCCAATGATGACGATATCACCTTCTGCCTGCAAAACCTGCCCTGAACGAACGATACCGATATATTGTTCCGTCTTCAACTTTTCAACTTCTCGACGACAAAGCTCTTTCGTCACGACAAAGCTGTCATATTCACGCACAGTGAAGTAAACACTTTGTTGAAATAACGTCTCAATTTGTTTGATCATTTCTTCAGAACAGTAACGATAGCCTAAATGAACGTCCACTTCAATTTTTTCTGTGACACGTTCATCCGCCAAAAAGCGTTCTAAACTGCTCAATAATTGTTCAAATGTACAAGTATCATCCAAATGAATGACAAACCCATCTCTCGTACCTTTCATCGTGACATGTTTTGTGGGCATACGATAACCTCCGTCTTACATCGCTGGTTCAAGCGCTTGCTTTCTTTTCACAATAAACCAACGGATAATATAACCAAACAATACGATAAATAAAAAATTCCCAATCGTCGTCGGAATGAGACGGCTATGTAAAAACTGTTCAAAACTCATTCCTGTAAAACCGATCGCTGCTGCAAACAAAAAGGATAATAGTTCCAACATGACTAATAATACAATCGCTAAAAATAATACAAAAACGATATATTTATGGACATGTTTAATGACAACAGCGGCTAAGTATGCAATGAACGGATAAATGAACGTATATATTCCAATCATATCAATATGATACATATCATACAACAATCCGAAAATGACACCGTAAATAATCGCTGTTTTTTTAGAATCGTAGACAGCTAATAAAATGAGAAACACTGCAAAAAAATGTGGAACGAGTATGTAGCGCTCCCCGTTAATTTGCAACGGCGAAAACAAGCTAAAAGTCGGCTCGATAAAAAAGAGGGAAGCAGCAATTACTGGAACGAGTATACGAAATATCATTCTTTAGCTGCCTCCTCTTCGTCGACACCACTCATCACTGTATCAACAGCACGCTTCGTAATGACGACATGATCGAGCATTTTAAAGTTTGCGGCCGGTTCGATATAAGCGAGCTTCGTCAAACCATAATCATCTGTAGACACTTCTTTCACTTCTCCGATGAGCAAACCTTTCGGGAAAATGCCTCCTAAACCAGAGGAGATGATTTTTTGCCCTTCTTTCACTTCCAAGCTTGAGTCGATACGTTTCATGACGAGTTGTTCACGCGCTTTATCGTACCCTTCAATCAAGCCGAAAGTTTCTTCACCTGCTACCATTGCCGATACGCGGAACAATTGGTTTTCAGTAGAAATGAGTTCAATTGTCGCTGTTAAAGGAGTCGTTAAAATGACTTTACCGATCAATCCTTGAGACGTGATGACCGCCATATTTTTCATGACGCCATCCGACTCTCCTTTGTCGATGACGATTCGCTCTTCCCATTGATCGGGATTTCGCGAAATGACTGTCGCATAAATCGGTTCGTATGCGCTTAAATTAGAAGCTTCGTTAACGAGCTTACGAAGCCGTTCATTTTCACTCTCAAGCTCGATTAACTTCGCTTCATTCATCGCATAATGTTCCAAACGTGTTTTCAATTGCTTATTTTCATCGAATGTCGCAATAAGTCCCTCAATGTCGGCCAGTTTGCTAGTAAAAAAATGAGCCGGCTTCGAAAAGACAGATTGTCCGAAGCCGACGACATCTTTCACTACTTGTTCTGCCAAGTTTGCTTGCTGGCGCCCTTTTAACGTTACTGCTAAAAGTGCAACGAGGGTGATGACGACTATAAACAAAACGATGAGACGTTTATCTGCTAAAAATCGTCGCATCCCTTTCGTCTCCTTTCAACCGTTAACGAGTTTGCATTTTTTTAATGAGCTCAAAGTTATCGAGCGCTTTACCTGTTCCAATCGCGACACAATCAAGTGGCTCTTCTGCGATAAAGACCGGCATATTCGTTTCATCTGAAATGACACGATCTAAGTTTTTAAGCAATGCGCCACCGCCTGTGAGGACGATTCCGCGCTCCATAACGTCTGCTGCTAATTCAGGTGGTGTCGCTTCAAGCGTCTTTTTCACACCTTCGATAATTTGAGCGATCGCTTCTTTCAATGCGCTCGTAATTTCAGTCGAATTCACTTCTAACGTTTTCGGTAAACCTGTCAATAAGTCACGTCCTCGAATATCCATCGTTTCTTGAACGTCTAACTCTTTCGCAGAGCCTATTTCTACTTTAATTGCTTCCGCTGTACGCTCGCCGATTGTTAAATTGTAATGTTTGCGGATATACGCGATAATCGCGTGATCCATCACATCACCACCGACACGAATTGAGTCACTCGTTACGATACCGCCTAATGAGATAACTGCAACCTCTGTCGTTCCTCCACCGATATCGACGACCATACTACCCGTCGGCTCCCATACTGGTAAGCTCGCACCGATCGCTGCTGCGAACGGTTCTTCAATCGTAAACGCATCTTTCGCTCCAGCTTGACGTGCTGCATCGATTACTGCACGTTGTTCTACCGATGTAATCCCGAACGGTACACAGATCATAACATTCGGCTTTTTCCATGCGCCTCCTGCTACTTTTGCCGCTTCTGTCATATAATGTTCTAACATCGCTTTTGTAATTTCAAAATCTGCAATAACGCCATCTTTCATCGGGCGTGTTGCGACGATTGAACCTGGTGTACGACCGATCATATTACGCGCTGCGCTACCTACCGCTACAATTTCATTCGTATTTAAGTTTTTCGCTACTACTGAAGGTTCGCGTAAAACAATCCCTTTTCCTTTAATAAAAACTAGTGTATTTGCTGTGCCGAGGTCAATCCCGACGTCTTTTCCTCCGAATCCAAACAAATGAGTTCTTCCTTTCTCCTACGAGTACGTTCACTCTTCATCAATTGCTACATGAAACATTATATAGGAAAGATGAATAAATTTACAGTGTCACATATACCCTTTCTCTTTTAAACTTACAAAATTAAAATTTCCAATAATGATATGGTCAATGACATCGATTCCGATGATGCGACCAGCTTCGACGAGCCTCTTCGTCACTTCGATATCTTCCGGACTCGGATCAGGTATGCCAGAAGGGTGATTATGCATGACGATGATGGACGCTGCCGCTCGTTTAACCGCTTCTTTAAACAACTCACGCGGGTGCACGATGGAAGAATTTAATCCACCGATAAAAATCGTCTGTTTATGCAATACTTCGTTTTTCACATTGAGAAACAATGCGACAAAATGCTCCTGCTCTAAACCTGATAACTCTGTCATCATATACGAAGCTGCATCTTTTGGCGAGCGAATCGTATAGCGTTCTTCTCCCTGCTTACTTAAAACACGCCTTCCGAGTTCGATCGCTGCTAAAATTTGTACGGCTTTCGCTTCTCCGATTCCCTTTACACTCATCAACTCTTCAATCGTCACGTGACGCAACTGTTGAATCGTTCCGAACTGTTTCAACAGTTCATTCGATAAATGAAAAACGGACTGTTCTTTCGTCCCCGTACGCAATAATATCGCGATTAACTCTTGATTCGACAAACTTGTCGCACCTTGACGGATGAGGCGTTCACGCGGTCGGTCCGCTCTGCGCAAATCACGAATCATAAACAGCTCTTTTTCATGCGTAGTCACGGACATCACCTATCGTAATGAGTTGTAGAGCTCGCAGTTCACGCACGAGTCTCGTGAGGGGTAGACCGACGACGTTATGATAATCTCCTTCGATTTTCGCCACGCATAATGCGCCGAGCGTTTGAATGCCGTAAGCACCTGCTTTGTCTAAGCTGTCTCCTGTTTCGACATAGGCGCGAATCATCGCCTCATCAAGTGCATGGAAATGAACGATCGTTCGCTCATAAAAGCAGTGCGTCTTTCCACGATGTGCTATGGCCACACCTGTTATGACATCATGCGTTCTACCGCTGAGTAAGCGCAAATAAAAAGCCGCTTCCTCCTTCGTTCTCGGCTTAGGCAATAACTTTCCTTGCAAAGAAACGACAGTATCAGCACCGATGACGACAGCATCATGATGACTCTCCGCAACGGCTTCCGCTTTGTCGCGCGCCAAACGCATCGCATAATTTTCGACGGATTCATCCGCTTGACGTCCACCTTCCTCTGTATTAGAGACGATGATTTCAAAAGGAAGTTCCAACATTCCAAAAATCTCTTTTCGTCGCGGTGACTGCGACGCAATAATCCATTTTTTATCTGTTTGTAACATGAACATTCTCCTCTCCACTTTATTATAATTCTTTCACATTTTTTTGTCGTTTATTGTTGAATTTACATTTTTAACAGAGGATATGTTCAGATTTTCTTTTTATATTTAAAATATACATATTACTATTATAATAATAGCACATTTCATGATATACTAAAGTTTCGAAAATGATTATTTTTGCGATAGAAAATAACTTTTAAAACACTGAGAGTTTATATTTAAAGTATTTTAATCAACTGTATTTTTCTTGATAATTCCTTTTATTTTAATCAATCTTTTATCATTAATATCACCAAAAAGTTATTTTCAGAAAACATTAATTAACGCGTAATGATGATTTTTTACTACATGTAGTTTTAACTGATTAGAATAATTTGTATAGCCCTTCTTAAAAACGTCTATCTCCTGCGCTTCAAATAATTTCACCCATGTAATGACTAGCAATTTCGCTGCACCTATGCTTTCCACAATGGTTTTATAGCTCTCATTTCCATTTAAATAACGCGACACCGCTGTTAATTTATCGTGTGATGTAAATTTAGACATCAAAACACCCCATAAATATTAATTTGGTGTCTAACATTTATGGGGCAGCTCAGACATATGACATACCGAAGTCATGTCTATTTAAAGTAATTTTAAATACCATTGGATTATTGCATCTCCATAAAGATAAGCTAGCCATGAACCTAACGCAATCGCTGGACCAAATGGAATCGGAACGCTTCTTTTCTGTTTGCGTTTCGCTAAGATTACGGCACCATAAATTAAGGCGATGAGCGATGCTAAAAAAAGACTGAGTAATGTATTCCATATCCCGAGGACAAGTCCGAGAACGGCGTACAACTTAATATCTCCACCGCCCATTCCACCTTTCGAAACGATGGCAATAAGGAGGAGTAAACCGAATCCAACAACACTTCCTACGAAGGCATACCACCATGGTTCAAGCGGACTCATCCATCGCAATCCAATGAAAATAAAGAATGCCGGATACACGATTTTATTTGGAATAAGCATGTAAGCAACATCAGATACTGTAATGATCACGAGTAGTGAAGCAAAAAATAATGCGACGATGAGTTCTTTCGAGAATCCAAACATTACGTAACTATGTACAAACAATAAACCCGTAATACATTCCATAAAAGGATACATGGGAGAAATACGTATCTGACATTTCCGACAGCGCCCTTTCAATACGAGGTAAGATAAAACTGGAATGAGATCAACAGGTGTCAATCTACGTTCGCACACAGTGCAATGTGATGGAGGGGACACAATGGATTCTCCTTTAGGCACCCGTAGCCCCACAACATTATAAAAAGAACCGAAAACTGAACCAAAAAGAAAAAAGACGAGCATATAATAAGTTTCCATATTACTCGACTCCCTCCTCATAATAAAATGTGACCATTTCAAAATTCACTTGAACCGGATACGGAAGATTTTGCACTTTCTCTAATTCATCTTGTTCAGAAAATTGTACTGATTCAATTTTGATGGCACGCTCTCCACTCTCAATCAGTCGCATAAATTTCACAAGTTCATCTGTATTTTCAAATCGTGCATCTACTGTAAATGATACCATTTTTAATTGTTCGGGCAAAAGCGATATGTCAATTGTCGTTTGTTTTTCAACTTCTTCAGTTACACCCTCACCTTTCTTTTTATTTAATTTTTACATAAAGTTATACGGACATCTGTACTTGCGCAATCTTATATATATCGCTCGCTTTTAATCATTCAAAGAACTTCAGCTCATTATCACCCATTTTCAAATAAAAAATCGATGTTTTCACATCGATTGAAGTAAATAGAGAGAGCCTGTTATGATTAGTGGATTTTTTAATGGCTCATTCATTTTTTCTTTTATTTCAGAGACCGTGCAAATCGAAATCGGTATCTTCGTTTTCATTGTTGATAATTTTTCTCTTTTTAGCGCTTCTTCGTGTTCAAATTCAATGAAGGTTAAACTCGCTGCGACTTCTTCTAAAATTGTGACAACGGATTGTACGTCTTTGCGCGCGAGTATACCGAATGCGATATCTACTTTTACCTCTTCTCCAAATTGCTCCTGAATCGTTCGAACGAGCGCTTTTGCAGCAGCTGGATTGTGTGCACCGTCCAACCATACATATTCGCGCACTTGTTCAAAGCGATAGGCGTACGTTGCGGTTTCGATCGCTCGGGATACTTTTTCTTGCTCTAGCGGAATTTGTAACAGTTCAAGTCCCGCGATGGCGAGTGCCGCATTGTACACTTGATGCGTTCCTTGTAATAGACGCGCCCCCCATTTGTAATGCCCTTTACCGCGATACGATTCGCCGTACGCTTTAAATTCACGGTTGTATATACGAATCGGTGCTTTTTGTTGTTCAGCTATGCGGTATAAAACGTCCACCGCTTCTTCTGGCATTTTTCCAACGACGACCCGTACGCCTTTTTTAATAATACCACCTTTTTCCGCTGCGATTTCTTCAATTGTATCGCCTAACAGAGCAGTATGATCGAGTGCGATCGATGTGATGACGGATAAAATTGGCATCACGATATTTGTACTATCTTTCCTTCCGCCGAGCCCTGTCTCTAATAACACGTAATCGACGTTCCAACGCTCAAATTGTAAAAAAGCGAGCACGGTGAGTAATTCGAAATCCGTTAATTTTTCGATTCCTTCTATCGTTTTCACACGTTCAAATAGCGCATCCATTTCTCGCTCTGTGATGAGTACACCGTCATGACGAATTTGGTCGTGTACGTCGATGACAGATGGAGAAGTAAACACCCCTGTCGTATAGCCGTGGTTCGTTAAAAGTGATTGTAAAAAAGCGATCGTCGAGCCTTTTCCATTCGTTCCCGCTACATGAATGATGCGCAATGTGCGCTCTGGGTGTCCGAGTTTCTCTAAAATATCAGTGATGCGCTCTAGCCCAAGGTCGATTACATCTTGACTTAGAACACCATGTTTCTTTTTATATTCATCAAATCGTGGAATCATCTTTTCTCCTCCGTATGCTAAAATGTAATGAGCTCATTATACCAAAGGAGGCAGATCGATGACGACTGCTTGGATTATTTATAACGGAAGTTTAGCAGGAGATAAATTTCGCGATCAAGCGGAGTTATTACAAGAAGCTGCGATGCATAAAGGAGTAGAAGCTCGCATCGTCGCCAATGATGAGTTGTTCATTGACGCGACAAATTCCTGTCCATCTCAACCAGACTTTGCTGTTTTACTCGATAAAGATGTTTTACTCGGTCGCTTTTTGCGCACGCTTCACATTCCCGTTTATAACGACCCGGAAGTGATTGAGCGATGCGATAATAAAGCGCATCAATATATTGCGCTCGCACAGGCGAACATTCCGATGCCACAGACAATCGTTGCACCGAAAACGTATCCGAACGCACCGCTTCAAAATGAACGATACCTCGACCACATTATCGAAACGATTGGTTTCCCGATGATTGTGAAAGAAGGGAGAGGTTCGTTCGGCATGCACGTCTATCTCATCCAAACGCGCGATGAATTGCTTAATAAAGTCGCAACGCTTGGCGGAGTCGACTTTATTTTCCAAAAATATGTGGCGTCTAGCCACGGGCGTGACATCCGTGTAAATATTATCGGTGACGACATTGTCGCTGCGATGCAAAGAACGTCAGATTGTGATTTTCGAGCGAACATTACGAACGGTGGCACCGCTTCTACTGTCGTCCTCACTGACGCACAGAAAAATATCGCGCTTCGTGCCGCTCAAGCAGTCGGCGCGACATTTGCAGGAGTCGATTTACTGTTCGATGAAAATGAACAGCCTCTCGTTTGTGAAGTGAATGCAGCGGCTCACATTCGCAACATTTACAATGTCACAGGAATTAACGTCGCGGATGCGATGATTGACTACATTTTGGAGGACTTAAAATGATTCCTTTCGCTCTTTTTTATACGGAACAAGACGCTAAGCGAAACGCAAGCTTTATCGAAGCATTGCTTGAAGCGGGAAAACGCGTACAATTAGACGGTACGCTAGTTACTGATGAACAAAAATTACATCCGTACGACTACATTTTTAACCGCACACGTATTCATCACGAGGCATTGAAAACATTAGACGCGACATTTTTTAACCCGCTCCGCGTAAATGTACTCGCCAACGATAAAGAAAAGACGATTCAATTTGCGCAAATGCTCGGCATTCCAACGATTCCGACGACACGTTTTACACAGCCTCTCCCTCCTTTTCCGATCGTATTAAAAACACGAGACGGACATGGTGGCGAAGAAGTGTACTTATGTTATGACGAGCGAGATGTGGCAATCGTCACTGAGCGACATGATCCCCATACTTTACTCGTTCAACCGTATGTGGAAAGCGATGCGACTGATGTGCGCATTTGGATGGTCGGGAAACATATACTCGGCGCCGTAAAACGACAAGGGAAAGAAAACTTTAAATCGAATTACACTTTAGGTGGAACGGTAACTCCGTTTGAACTGCCGTCTGTTCTCGTTGAGTATGCGACACGCATTCAACGAGCATTACATTCGGATTATATCGGAATCGATTTTTTAATCGGTCGAGACGGCCACTTTTATTTAAATGAAATCGAAGACCCTGTCGGAGCACGCTCTTTATACGAAACGACTGAAATCGATGTGGCCTCTTGCATTATGCAGCATATCGCAAAACGTATTCATCATTAAAAAAGCTCGCTGTCCAATTGGATAGCGAGCTTTCGTTTACATTTCTTTTAATTCTGCGATTTGACGACGTACCGCTTCTAATTTCGCTTGGTAGTCGACTTGTTTTTGACGTTCTTCTTCTACGACTGCTTCTGGTGCTTTAGAAACGAAACGTTCGTTAGATAATTTGCCTTCGACACGTTTCACTTCTCCGATCCATTTTTTCTCTTCTTTCGCAAGTCGTTCTAATTCTTCTTCAATATTAATTAAACCTTCAAGTGGAAGGAAAATTTCCGCTCCTGTTACGACAGCGCTCATCGCTTTGCCTGGTGCTTGTACACTGACACCGACTGTTAACTCAGAAGGATTACAGAATTTTTCGATATACGCTTTATTTTCTTCTAACGTTTGCGCAACCGCTCCTGTTTTCGCTGCGATATACATCGGAATTTCTTTACTCATCGGCGTGTTCACTTCCGCACGAATATTACGAACTGCGTGAATGATATCCGTAAGCAATTGCATTTCTTTCGCACGCTCTCGGTTCATTAAATCTTCATTCACTGTCGGCCATGCTGCTACAGTAATCGACTCGCCTTCATGCGGTAAGTTTTGCCAAATCTCTTCTGTAATGAATGGCATTAGTGGGTGTAATAGACGAAGTGTTTGGTCAAAGACGTATGCGAGTACCGAACGTGTCATACGTTTCGCTTCTTCATCTTCTCCGTACAATGGCAATTTCGCCATTTCGATATACCAGTCACATAAGTCATCCCAAATGAAGTTATACAACGCACGACCGACTTCACCGAACTCGTATTTGTCCGATAAATTCGTCACCGTTTCAATCGTTTCATTGAGACGTGTTAAAATCCAATCGTCCGCGACAGAACGTTTACCGTCTAAGTTGATCTCTTCGTACGTTAAACCGTCCATATTCATGAGCGCAAAACGAGAAGCGTTCCAAATTTTGTTTGCGAAGTTCCAAATCGATTCGACTTTTTCTGTTGAGTAACGCAAGTCTTGTCCTGGCGAAGAACCTGTCGCTAAGAAGTAACGCAATGCGTCCGCTCCGTACTGTTCGATGACATCCATCGGGTCAACACCATTACCGAGTGATTTACTCATCTTTTGGCCGTCTTCTGCACGAACGAGTCCGTGAATGAGCACATCTTTAAACGGACGCTCTCCTGTAAATTCAAGCCCTTGGAAAATCATGCGTGATACCCAGAAGAAAATAATGTCGTATCCTGTTACGAGCGTATCGTTCGGGTAGTAACGTTTGAACATATCGCTCTCCGTATTCGGCCAATCCATCGTTGAAAACGGCCAAAGTGCGCTTGAGAACCATGTGTCGAGTACGTCTTCATCTTGCGTCCAGTTTTCAACATCTTCCGGCGCTTCCATCCCGACGTACACTTCTCCTGTTTCTTTATGATACCAAGCTGGAATGCGGTGTCCCCACCATAATTGACGTGAAATACACCAATCATGAATGTTTTCCATCCAGTTTAAATATGTTTTTTCAAAGCGTTCTGGAACGAAATTCACTTTATCTTCCGATTGTTGCACGCGAATCGACTCTTCTGCGAGTGGCTGCATTTTAACGAACCATTGTGTCGAAAGATAAGGCTCTACAACTGCTCCGCTACGCTCAGAGTGACCGACTGAATGCAAGTGATCTTCGATTTCGAATAAAACGTCCATCTCTTGAAGGTCTTTTACAATTTGTTTACGACATTCGAAACGGTCCATTCCTTCATATTTTCCTGCATTTGCGTTCATCGTACCGTCTTCATTCATGACGAGAACACGTGGTAAGTCGTGACGGTTTCCGATTTCAAAGTCATTCGGGTCATGCGCTGGTGTAATTTTTACTGCACCGCTTCCGAATTCCATATCGACGTAATCGTCCGCTACGATTGGAATTTCACGGCCGACGATTGGAAGTTTTACCATTTTGCCGATTAAATGTTTGTAACGTTCATCTTCTGGATGTACCGCAACTGCTGTATCGCCTAGCATCGTTTCTGGACGTGTCGTTGCAATTTCGATTGATCCAGAACCATCTGCAAGTGGATAACGCATATGGTAAAATGCTCCGTTAACGTCTTTATGAATAACTTCAATGTCAGATAATGCTGTTTTCGTTTGTGGGTCCCAGTTAATGATATATTCACCGCGGTAAATTAACCCTTTTTCGTACATGTTCACGAAGACGTGACGCACCGCTTCTGACAATCCTTCATCCAATGTAAAACGTTCTTTCGAGTAGTCGAGCGCGAGGCCTAATTTTGCCCATTGGTCGCGAATGTGGCCTGCATATTCTTCTTTCCACTCCCACGTTTTTTCTAAAAACTTCTCGCGTCCAAGATCGTAACGTGAAATTCCTTGTTCACGCAATTGCCCTTCCACACGTGCTTGAGTAGCGATTCCTGCGTGGTCCATTCCTGGAAGCCAAAGCGCATCGTATCCTTGCATGCGTTTCATACGAATTAAAATGTCTTGCAATGTCGTATCCCAAGCGTGTCCTAAATGTAATTTCCCTGTTACGTTCGGCGGTGGGATAACGATCGAGTACGGTTCTTTCTCACTCGTTGGATCTGCTTCAAAAAACTTTCCTTCTAGCCACCAGTCATAGCGGCCTTGTTCAACCGACTGCGGGTCATATTTTGTCGGCATTTCGATTTCTTTTACCATTTCTTTTCCTCCTTTGGAACAAAAAAACCCCTTCGTCACAAAAGGACGAAGGAGTTCGCGGTTCCACCTTTAATTCTGAATGCATTGCTACATTCAGCTCTCAACATGTAACGGCATGTGTAACCGGCGTTTACTACTTCTTTTCATAAACGCTGCTCCGAGGCGACATTCGCGGTTCATCGTTAGGAATTTTCACCGAGCATTCCCTCTCTAAAAACGACTAACTCACTACTCTTCCTCATCTACGCATCATTGCTCATATTCTTCTCATATTGTAACGGATATCGTTCATTTTATCAAGCGTGCAAACGTTTCAAAGCATTGGCGACTCGGTCCGTTAACACTTGTGTCGCTTTCGGTAAAACTGGTTTTAATACCGGGTTTAAAACAGCGGATGCTAGTCCTTCTGCCTTCACATCTAAATGGCCTGTCATTTTCGTATGTGTAGCGTCGATCGGTTCAGCGATAAAATAACCTGTTCCTGAAAATTTATCAGATAAACCTGTTAGTTGGAACGTCACTTTTTCCGGTTCATTCCATTCTAAAATATCGATTTGCACTTCGACTGTTTTTTTAATGACGCTCACATTTCCTTTGAACGTCCATGTTGAACGCGTATCGCTAATCATTTCATGCCCGCTATAACCCGGAACGAGTTTCGCCCATTTTTCCATATCGCTGACGAAGTCCCATACTTTTTGTTGTGAAACGGGTACTTCTACTGAATGTGTTCCTGTTGCCATTGTCATCACTGCTTTCCTCAATAGTTTCATGTTTCATTATACGGTTGGACCGAACGTTTGTACAGATAATTGGGAGACATCACCTAAAAAGCGTTCACCCGTCTGGATGAACGCTGTTGCTAATTTATTTTGCTAATTTCGCAAATACCGTATGGAAGGCTTGAATTGTTTCGTCTACGAGCTCAGGTGTGTGAGCTGTTGATAAGAACATTCCTTCGAATTGTGAAGGTGGTAAATATACGCCTTCTTCCGCCATGAGACGGTAGTAGTCTGCGAACAATTGTAAATCCGATGTTTTCGCTTTGTCGTAATTTGTTACGTCTTCGTTTGTGAAGAAGTAACCAATCATCGAGCCTGCACGGTTTACAGTATGTGGAATGTTATATTTCGTCGCTGCTTCACGGAATCCTGCTTCTAATTGGTCTCCAAGTTTTGTGAAGTAGTCATACGTTTCAGGTGTTAATTGTTTTAACGTTTCAATTCCAGCACGCATCGCGAGTGGGTTTCCTGATAATGTTCCCGCTTGATACACATCTCCTGCTGGTGCGATGCGTTCCATAATGTCACGACGTCCACCGAATGCGCCGACCGGCAATCCGCCTCCGATTACTTTTCCGAGACATGTTAAGTCTGGTGTCACACCGAAATAACCTTGCGCACAATTGTACGCCACACGGAATCCTGTCATCACTTCGTCAAAGATTAAAAGTGCGCCGTATTGTTTTGTCACATCGCGTAATCCTTGTAAAAATCCTTCTTGGGGAGGAACGACTCCCATATTTCCGGCAACAGGTTCAACGATAACTGCTGCGATGTCATCTCCGTGTTTTTCAAACACTTCACGCACTGTATCTAAGTCGTTGTACGCACATGTTACTGTGTTTTTTGCGATCGACTCTGGAACACCTGGGCTATCCGGTAAACCGAGTGTAGCGACACCAGAGCCTGCTTTAATGAGCAATGAATCTCCGTGTCCGTGGTAACATCCTTCAAACTTCAAAATGATGTTACGACCTGTGTACCCACGCGCTAAACGAAGAGCACTCATCGTCGCTTCTGTACCGCTTGACGTCATACGGATCATTTCGATTGAAGGTACGCGCTCGATGACGAGCTTCGCTAATTCGTTTTCCGCTTCTGTTGATGCACCGAAGCTTGAACCTTTCATCGCTTGCTCTTGAATACCTTTAACAACTTGTTCATTCGTATGACCAACGATTAAAGGTCCCCATGATAATACGTAATCGATATACTCATTTCCGTCGATGTCTGTCATTTTAGCACCATGTCCACGATCGATGAAAATCGGGTCCATGTTTACAGATCCGAATGCACGAACGGGTGAGTTTACGCCACCTGGCATTAAATCTACTGCTTCAGCAAACGCTGCTTTTGATTTCGTATAATTTTTCGTCAATTAATTTTCCTCCAACCAGCATGCTGCGTCGATCGCGTGGTACGTCATAATTAAGTCTGCTCCCGCACGCTTCATGCTTAATAATGTTTCTAGTACGATTGCTTTTTCGTCAATCCAACCTTGTGCTGCCGCTGCTTTTACCATAGAATACTCTCCACTCACATTGTAAGCGACAACTGGTAAATTTGTCATATCTTTCACTTCACGCATTACGTCTAAATAGCTGAGCGCTGGTTTCACGATTAAGAAGTCCGCTCCTTCGTCGATATCGCTTTCTGCTTCACGCAATGCTTCACGGCGATTCGCCGGATCCATTTGGTACGTTTTGCGGTCTCCGAACTGCGGTGCAGAATCCGCTGCGTCTCGGAACGGTCCATAATATGCACTCGCATACTTCACCGCATAGCTCATGATCGGCACATTGACGAATCCCGCTTCGTCGAGTGCTTCACGAATGACTGCGACGAATCCGTCCATCATATTGCTCGGTGCAATAATGTCTGCACCTGCACGCGCTTGGCTCACCGCTGTTTTCGCAAGCAATTCGAGCGACTGGTCATTGTCGACATAGTCTCCTTCTACGACTCCACAATGTCCGTGGTCTGTATATTGACATAAGCACGTATCCGCTAAGACGACGAGGTCGGGATACAATTGTTTCGTTAATTTCGTCGCACGTTGGACGATTCCTTCGTCATTGTAAGCTTCTGTACCACATGCGTCTTTTTCACTCGGAACACCGAATAAAATGATCGATGGAACACCTGCTTCTACGACACGCTTTAATTCCGCTTCATATTGATCTAATGAAAATTGATAAATGCCTGGCATTGACGGAATTTCATTTTTAATATTTTCTCCTTCAATGACGAAAATCGGATAAATAAAATCATTTTTACTCAATGTTGTTTCACGTACCATCGCACGTAAATTTGCTGTCGTACGAAGACGACGGTTGCGTTTGAATGATGGTGTCATTCTTTCTCTTCCTTTCGTTTTCACGATTTGTTTGACGAGTTCTACTAAAGTATATACACGAGGGACGATCGGATTCAAGACATTCTCTTTTGCCAAGGCACGTTCTGTCACATGTCCGATTGCAGCTGGTTCGATTGCGTCCCAACTGACTTGCGGCGCGATATGTTCAGCAAAAATACGTACGGCTGACGGACTCGCGAACGAAACGATCGGACGATTCGTTTTTTGCAAACATTGTACTAAATCATCGAACACTGCTTCATTCGAAACGGTTTCGTACACGGTCCACTCTGTAATGCGAAACGGTAAACCTTCTCGCAATACCGAGCTCGCTAAATTCCCGCGTAAAAAGACGACATGTACTTGTTCTTCTGTTTCTGGCGCGAACTGTTTCACGAACACATCTGCACTAAAGACAGTCGGAATGAATGATACTTCAAAACCTAAACGTTCTAAAGCGGCTGCTGTCTTCGTCCCTACCGCTGCAATGCGCCCTTTAAACTGCTTGGCTTCATACTGATAACGCTCCATTTTTTCTGCGAACGATTGAACGGACGATTGACTCGTAAAAATGAGCCATGTCGCAGTTTCGCAACTTTTCATCTGTTCGATGTCATTCGGCTGATGGATTGGTTGAACACGAATAAGGGGAAAAGAATACACTTCTCCCCCATGCTGTCGGACGAGCTCTGGGGCTTCATTCGATTTTGGTGTTCCCGTAAAAATAACGGTTTGTCCACGCAATTTATTCGTTGTTTTCATTGAATTCCGCCATCACTTTCTCAATGACTTCTGTCGCTCCTTCTGAACGTAATTGTTTCGCGACCGCTTCACCGAGTGCGACCGTATCTGTATTCGAATCCGTAAATTTGAACACTTGTGCAGCATCTGGACTTGCAACGTATCCTGTCATCGTTACGCCGTCTTCTGTCGCTTCAGCGAACGCTGCAATCGGCACTTGACATGAACCGTCCATCGCTGCTAAAAATGTACGTTCTGCGTCGACTTCTTTCCACGTCTTTTCATCTGACACTTTCGCAAGTTCAGCGAGTAATTCTTCATCGTCTGCGCGACATTCAATCGCGAGCGCACCTTGACCGACCGCTGGAATATAGTTTTCCACTGGTAAATATTCCGTCACGATATCTTCTGGCCATCCCATACGCTTCATTCCAGCCGCAGCTAAAATGATCGCATCGTACTCACCGTCACGCAATTTACGTAAGCGCGTATCAATATTTCCGCGAATCCATTTAATTTCCAGGTCTGGGCGCATGAGCAATAATTGTGAACTACGGCGTAAGCTCGACGTACCGACAATAGCTCCTTTCGGTAAGTCTGCAAATTTAACGTGATCATTTGCGATATATGCGTCACGTGGATCTTCGCGCTTCGGAATACATCCGATCGTCAATCCATCTGGTAACACTGCCGGCATATCTTTCATACTATGTACCGCAAAGTCAATTTCTTTGTCGAAAAGAGCTTGTTGAATTTCTTTTACGAATAAACCTTTTCCACCGACTTTCGAAAGTTGAACGTTTAAAATTTGGTCACCTTTCGTCACGATTTCTTTCACTTCAAATTCAAAGGGAGCCCCTGCTGCCTTCATTTGATCGATGAACCAATTCGTTTGCGTTAATGCTAAGTTACTGCGGCGTGAGCCTACGATAATTTTTCTCATAATGAGCCTCCTGTATAGTTACAACCAATAATGAAAATGCGATAAACGACTCGCTAAAAAGAAATTAATAATGACGAGTAAAAAGGCGATGACATTCGCCCATGCGTAATCATTCGCACGTAATTTGTCGATTTTATGCAAATATAAAATAACACCATATACCATTAATAAAAAGAATGAACTGACGATTTTAAAATCTAAAATGGACCAATCGTTCAACATAATATTCGCCCATTGAACACCGAGTGTCAGACTGACGAACAATAGTGGAATCCCGACATAGGTTGTCACTTTCATCCCGACCATCGTCTGATTTAATGACGGGTAACGATCAAACTGTTTCGACCACTTCTTCTGCTTCAACAAACTGTAAAGCAATAAATAAAGAACGGCGAAAATTAAACCGATCGCAAAGGCGACATACGCTAAAATCGCAAAGGTAATATGGATAATTAACAATTCCGAAATGAGCGTCTCTCGAATACTCGACTCGGCGATTCGCGTCGGACCGAACGTATGAATCGTCATAAAAATAAATCCGATAATATTAATGAAGAAAATGAAAAAGCTATATTTATGGGACGCGTGTAAAATGAGCGAAATCGAAATTAAAATCCAAGCGATTAAATAAACGCTATCAAATAAAGAATAAATTGGAATTCGACTCGTCGCGAGCACAGCCCAAAATAAATTAATCGTCTGTAAAAAATAAACGATTGCTAATAAAACGAAAGCGTACCGATGAGCGAGCCGGTCACGCTTTAAATAGTCGATAAAATAAAAGACGAGGCTGACGGCGTACAAGACGACCATCAGCTCTTCTAACCGAACTAACGTCATTTCAGTCATGCGCGTTCAAACCCTTCTAAACGTGCACTCCCCTCATTACGACTGTTCTGATGATAACTCCATAGCCAGGCGTTGTCGGTTGCGTTCTGCACGTTTCTGTAATCGTTCTTTCGCTTGTTGAGCGAGAACTTCTTTTTCGCGGACAACCTCATCTGAAATGCCGAACACCTGCTCAAATAAGTCTAACTTCTCTTTCGCTTTGCGATCTGTCGCTAATTCCTTCACTTGTGAAATCGGATCTCGCAACAGTTGATTGACGATTGATTTTGTATGCTTACTTAAGATTTTTCGTTCACGATCTGTTAAATCTGGCATTTTGTTCTCGATACTTTGCATCGTATCTTGCTGAATAATTGCCGCTTTACGTCGCAATGCAGAGATGACAGGGACAACACCTAATGTCGCAACCCACTCTTGGAACGCTGCTACTTCGTGAAGAACCATCTTTCCAATTTCATCTGCTGCACGTTGACGCTCTGCTAAGTTCGCTTCTACAATACCATGTAAATCATCAATATCATACAAAAACACATTTTGTAAATCCCCAATTTTCGGGTCTAAGTCACGCGGAACCGCGATGTCAACGAGGAAAATCGGTTTTCCTTTACGCAAACGCTCAACAAACTGCATCAATTCAAAATCGATGACATAGTCTGTTGCCCCAGTTGAACTAATTAAAATATCTGCATCGAGCAATGTACATTGTAATTCCGTTAATGGTTTTGCTTCCCCATCAAATTGACTCGCAAGCTCCTCTGCCTTTGAAAACGTACGGTTTAAGACGGTAATTTTGCCAACACCGCTCCCCGCTAAGTTTTTCGCTGCCAGTTCCCCCATTTGTCCAGCACCTAAAATCGCGATATGTTTATGCTTTAATGAACCGAATATTTTTTTCGCTAATTCTACTGCTGCATACGACACACTTACTGCGTTTTCACCGATTGCTGTTTCCGCATGGGCGCGTTTCGCAAATGTGACAGCTTGCTTAAACATTTCGTTAAACATCGTGCCTGTCGTTCCGATGTCTTGCGCTTGTAAAAAGCTATCGCGCACTTGTCCTAAAATTTGCGTCTCCCCTAAAATCATCGACTCGATTCCCGATGTGACACGCATTAAATGTTCGACCGCTTTATTATCTTCACGGATAATTAAATGCTTCGACAATTCATCGATTGGCAAGTTGAACCAATCTGCGATAAAACGTTTCACATAATAACGACCAGTATGCAATTGATCGACAACTGCATAAATTTCCGTACGATTACATGTCGAAATAATGATATTTTCCAAAATACTTTTTTGCTGCTGTAATGTTTGCATCGCCTCTGGTAATTCAGATTCTGCGAACGCAAATTTTTCTCGAATTTCTACCGGCGCTGTCCGATAGTTCACACCGACTACGATTGTATGCATCGGGTGTTCACACCTCTCACATTCATTTTTTATATGATTTACGTAACGTTCAGTTCATATTCAATTGATAGTATAACATATTTTACTCTCTTACCGTCGTCTCTCCGCTCGTTTTTCTATACGGTTCCTCATGTTTTGTTGAATAATTCGTCACATTTCTTTCATGAAGCATTCATAGAATGAGCACAATACTACAAATGAAAGATAATAAAAACGTAAAAAAAGTGTTGCCAATCAATGGATGGGCAACACTTTTTATCGTTTTATTTTGTTTTGAAATACGCGCGGATGATCATATTTAATGTATCATCATCCAAATTCAAATGCTCGACTGGCGTTCCTTGCAGTAAAGCTTGTGTATTGTCATCATCGAACTGGAAGTCACGTGACAAATACGGATCGAACACAGAGATTGCTGCGTTCATACGCTCTTCTAATTCAGATAAATCGTGACGTTCATTCGGGCGAATGATGTCTAATTGATCGAACTGAAGTGCTGCTTTAATCATTTTGAATATCGCAAAGTTCATCGCTGGGTTTGGATTTGTAATGTTGTACACCGTATTTGGCTCTGCTTTTTCAGCAGCGAGCGCTAAAATGTCCGCTACGTAGTTCACTGGCACTAAATTCGATGTCGCTTGCTCATTTCCAACGACGCGGTATGTCGAATCAGGATTACGCAATGCGACACGACGCTTGAAAACGTCTAATGCACGCATAAAGCCGTACAATGTGAACTTTGAATCCGCTTCTCCCGTACGAGAGTCTCCTACGATAATCGCAGGACGGAAAATCGACACTTCCATTCGGTCCGCATAATCGAATACGAGATGTTCCGATTTCACTTTACTCTCTTCATACGGGTTATGTGTCGGATGATCGAGCGGGTACAATTGTTCTAAACCACGCTCACCTTTTCCGACCGTATACGCTGTGCTCACATAAATGAAACGTTTTACACCTAATTGTGTCGCAGCGTCCAATACGTATTTAGTTCCATCATAGTTAATAGAGAAGATGAGGTCGCGCAACTCTTCATCGAAACGAACGAGCGCCGCTAAATGATAGACGAGTGACACTTTGCCAACAAGTTGTTCAAATTGCTCATCTTGCATACCGAAGCGAGGTGCTGTGACATCTCCTTCTACGACATGAACGCGTGATTGTGCTTTCGCCTCAAACGACTGCACTAATTGCTCTGCTTTTTCTACATCGCGCGCTAAAATATACAATTCCTCTTCTGTATCACGCAATAAGTTTTTTAATAATTGACCGCCTAAGAAGCCTGTTGCTCCCGTTAAAAAAATTGACAATGGTGTTCCTCCTAAAAACGATTAACGATACTTTTCGATTGCTTTCCATGCATCTTCTATTCCGACTTTCGTCTCTGATGAGAAGACGATTAATTCATCTTCTGGACGCATGTTAAGCACTTGTTTAACACGTTTGCGATTTGTCGCGATTTGTCCACGTTTTAATTTATCTGCTTTCGTCGCGATGACGATTGTTGGAATGTTGTAATGGACTAAAAAATCATACATCATGCAATCATCATCTGTCGGATCGTGACGTAAATCGACAATTAATAAAACAGCTTTCAATGTATCTCGGCCTGTTAAATATTGTTCAATCATTTGTCCCCAAGCTTCGCGTTCTGTCTTTGATACTTTCGCATAACCGTATCCTGGAACGTCGACGAAATATAGTTGATCTTCAATTTCATAAAAATTTAAAGTTTGTGTCTTACCTGGCTTACTTGACGTACGAGCGAGCGATTTTCGGCTGATCATTCGGTTAATGAAGGATGATTTTCCTACATTGGAACGTCCTGCTAATGCAAATTCAGGATAACCTGTATCAGGGTATTGCTCTGGTCGAACGGCACTCATAATCATTTCTACTTTATTTACTTTCATTTTCTACGCCTCCAAAGCGAGTGAAAGGACCTCTTTAACATCTTTCACGAGGTGGAATTCGAGTTCTTCTCGAATACTTTCAGGAATGTCTTCTAAATCTCGTTCATTGTCATATGGCAAAATAATAGTACGGATGCCCGCACGATGCGCACTTAACGATTTCTCTTTTAATCCACCAATCGGCAATACTTTTCCTCGAAGCGTCACTTCCCCTGTCATTCCGACGTCACGACGGATCGGTCGGTTCGTCAACGCTGATACGAGTGCTGTCACAATCGTAATCCCTGCAGATGGACCATCTTTCGGGACTGCTCCTTCTGGCACGTGAATGTGAATATCTGTCTTTTCGTAGAATTTCGGATCGATGTTCAAACTTTTCGCATTCGAACGGACGTATGAAAGTGCCGTTTGAGCAGACTCTTGCATCACTTCTCCTAATTTTCCTGTTAAGACGAGCTTGCCTTTCCCTTCAGAAAGCGCCACTTCAATTTGAAGTGTGTCGCCTCCTACTTGTGTATAGGCAAGACCTGTCGCAACACCAACTTCACTTTGCTCTTCCATTAAACCGTGACGGAATTTACGTTTTCCGAGGTAGTTAGATAAAGTATTCGTTGTAATCGTCATCGATTTACGTTCACCTGAAACGAGTTGTTTCACCGCTTTACGACAAACGTTCGCAATTTCACGTTCTAAATTACGTACACCCGCTTCACGCGTATAGTATCGAATAATATCTTCCACTGCGTCTTCACGGAACTTCACTTGTGACTTTGTCAAACCGTGTTCTTTCAACTGTTTCGGAATGAGATGGTTGAGTGCGATCGCTTTTTTCTCCATTTCCGTATAACCTGCGAGTTGAATAATTTCCATTCGGTCACGTAACGGACCTGGAATTGTGCTAATATCGTTCGCGGTCGCTAAGAAAAAGACATTCGATAAGTCATATGTTTCTTCAATATAATGGTCGCTAAAGTTCGCATTTTGTTCAGGGTCTAGCACTTCTAACATCGCACTAGAAGGATCTCCACGGAAATCATTCGACATTTTATCAATCTCATCTAATAAAAAGACGGGATTTGTCGTACCTGCTTTTTTCATTCCTTGGATAATGCGTCCTGGCATCGCTCCGACATACGTACGACGGTGACCGCGAATTTCAGACTCGTCGCGCACCCCGCCTAATGAAATACGGACGAAATTGCGATTCAATGACTCAGCGATTGAACGAGCAAGTGACGTCTTTCCGACCCCTGGTGGTCCTGCTAAACAAATGATTGGGCCACGAATCGAATCTGTCATTTGACGCACCGCTAAATATTCTAAAATACGTTCTTTCACTTTTTCTAATCCGTCGTGATCGCGGTTTAAAATCTCTTCTGAACGAGTTAAATCTAACGTATCTTCTGTCGCTACTGACCAAGGTAATGTAACGAGCCATTCTAAATAATTACGAATGACGCCACTTTCCGCAGACGCTTGTGGAATATGTTCGTAACGACGTAACTCACGGTATGCCGCTTCTGAAACGTGCTCTGGCATTTTTGCTTCTTCAATACGCTTCTCCAATTCAACAATTTCAGCACTCTTACCATCTTTGTCGCCTAATTCCTTTTGAATTGCTTTCAGTTGTTCACGTAAATAATATTCTTTCTGTGTCGCTTCTACTTCTTCTTTCACTCGTTTGCTAATGCGACGTTCTAAACGAATCACTTCTTGCTCACTTGCTAAGCGATTCGTCATCCATTTCACACGGTCTGAAATAGAAAACATTTCGAGCACTTTTTGTTTTGCAGCGAGTTTGAGTGGCAAGTGTGTTGCGATCATGTCTGCTAAACGCCCTGGCTCTTTAATCGAAGCAACTGATTCAATCGTTTCTTTCGAAATGCGTTGTGATACTTTTCCGTATGACTCAAAATATTGATTTAATACGCGTACTTCCGCTTCAAGTTGAGGTGTCATTTCGACTTCATCACGCTGTAACGTCAATGTAACCGTCGGATATAAATCAACCATTTCATATTCTGTATATGTCGCGCGACATACTCCTTCAATCATGACACGGTATGTCCCATTTTTCAGCTCTTTTAATTGCTTCACTTTAGCATACGTGCCGACCGTATACAATTCTTCTTCTGTCGGATCTTCATCTCGCGTATCTTTTTGTGTCGTTAAAAAGATATAGCCATCCATCGCCATCGCTTCTTCTAATGCATAGATGGAACGCTCTCGACCGACATCGATATGCAATAGCATCTCGGGATAAACGAGCAGTCCTCGCAAAGGCAATAAAGGTACATTTGTTTTTATTTCTACCATGTTAGACATCCTTTCTTATGTACATGATGAAAAAAGCTGACAAGCAAAATCCACTCAATTTCTCCAGGAGGGATTTCGCACAAGTCAGCTTTACTTTCTTTTATGTCATATGCTTCTCTTTTTGAAAATCGCGAATGATGCCACCTTGTATTTGACTCGTATAGGGTGACAGGTCATTCACACAGTAAATTGTTAACACTTTCATGTGCATTCATGAAATATCACATCTTCACTTATCGTGAATTCGTTAAAGATGTCCCTGTCGCTCTTTCATTTGAGAAACCTAATTGCTCTAATTCATAAATTGTTCCATCCGCACGATACAATGTCGGCTGTGCTTTGCCAAGTACAGCATCTTTCGTAATAACACATTCTGTTACCTCATCGAGCGATGGTAATTCGTACATGACGTCAAGCATAATGTTTTCGATAATCGAACGTAATCCACGTGCACCTGTTTTACGTTCGATCGCTTCCTCAGCAATCGCAATGAGTGCGTCGTCTTCGAATTTCAATTCAACATCATCGAGTTCTACCATTTTTTTATATTGTTTTACGATAGCATTTTTCGGTTCTGTTAAAATGCGATAAAGCGCTTGTTCATCTAATTGTTCTAATGTTGCAATGACTGGTAAACGTCCGATAAACTCTGGAATTAAACCAAATTGCTGTAAATCTTCCGGTATCATTTTTGACATGAGCGTTGCATCATCGATTGCTTTCGCTTCAGCTGAACCGAACCCGATGACTTTTTGACCGGTACGACGTTTAATAATTTCTTCGATTCCATCAAATGCTCCTCCGACGATAAATAAAATATTCGTCGTATCGATTTGAATGAAATCTTGATGTGGGTGCTTACGTCCGCCTTGTGGTGGAACGCTCGCTACCGTACCTTCTAAAATTTTAAGCAATGCTTGTTGAACGCCTTCTCCTGACACGTCGCGTGTAATTGAAGCATTCTCAGATTTACGAGCTACTTTATCGATCTCATCAATGTAGATGATTCCTTTTTCAGCACGTTCAATATCGAAGTCTGCCGCTTGAATAATTTTAAGTAAAATATTTTCAACGTCTTCTCCGACATAACCTGCTTCTGTTAAGCTCGTCGCGTCTGCAATCGCAAATGGCACGTCTAAAATACGTGCGAGCGTTTGTGCGAGCAATGTTTTACCACTACCTGTTGGACCGATCAAAACGATATTCGATTTCGCAAGTTCAACGTCATCTACTTTGCTATTCGTATTAATTCGTTTGTAGTGATTGTACACCGCTACCGCGAGTGATTTTTTCGCGCGGTTTTGGCCGATAATATATTCATCTAAAATCTCTTGGATTTCGCGTGGTTTTGGAACGTCTGTTAATTCGAAGTTCTCTTCGAGGCCTACTTCTTCTTCTACGATTTCAGCACAAAGTTCAACACACTCATCGCAAATATATACACCTTGACCTGCGACTAATTTTCGCACTTGGTCTTGACTCTTTCCACAGAAAGAGCAGCTTAAATTATCTTCATCATTAAATTTGAACATTATGCTCACCCCTATTCAAATGACAATCTTACAAGATTATATGTCTCTGTGCAACTAATACGATTTCATTATGTATGAGCGAAAACAAGGTACGATGTACGCACCTTGTTTTCGATTTGTCTTACTCTTGAGCTTCTGTAATTTTTGCGTTGTCTACTAAAAATTCGATTGTGTTACGTAATTTAATATCGTTTTCGATCGTTGCTGTTCCGCCGAGTACTGCTTTAATTTGTTCAGTATCGATGTTGAACTGCTCAGACATTTTTTCGAGTTCCGCTTGAACGTCTGCTTCTGTCGCTGCGATTGATTCTGCGTTTGCAATCGCTTCTAATGTAAGTGATACACGTACACGGTTCATCGCTTCTTCAGCCATTTGTTCACGTAACTGCTCTTTCGTTTGACCTGAGAATTGGAAGTATAAGTCTAAGTTCATCCCTTGGCTCTGTAAATTTTGTTCGAATTCTTGAACCATGCGGTCTACTTCTGCTTCTACCATTTCTTCTGGTACGTCGATTTTTGCATTGTCTGCAGCTTGTTGAACTAAAACGTCACGCACTGTGTTATCTGAGTGAACCGCTTTTTGTTCTGCTAAGTCTGCTTTCGTTTTTTCTTTTAATTCTGCAACTGTTTTAACGCTTGCGTCGATTTCGTTTGCAAGTTCGTCGTCAAGTGCTGGAATTTCTTTTGTTTTGATCGCGTGAACTTTCACTTTGAAAGTAGCTGGTTTTCCAGCAAGTTCCGCTGCATGGTATTCTTCAGGGAATGACACTTCAACGTCTTTTTCTTCTCCGTTTGCCATTCCTACCATTTGCTCTTCGAATCCAGGGATGAATGAACCTGAACCGATTTCGAGGTCGTACTGTTCAGCTTTTCCGCCTTCAAATGCTTCGCCATCGACGAATCCTTCAAAGTCGAGTGTTACTGTATCGCCGTCTTCGATTGTTCCTTCTTCTTTAACAACCATTTCAGCGAATGCTTGTTGACGTGATTGTAAAAACTCATCAACTTCTGCATCTGTTACTTCTTTAGAAAGTTGTTCTACTTCAAGACCTTTATATTCTCCAAGTTCAACTTCCGGTTTCACGACAACTTTCGCTGTGAAAATAACATCTTTTCCTTTTTCAAGTTGTTCGATGTCGATTTGTGGTTGAGCAACTGGCTCGATACCTGACTCGTCTAATGCTTTCGTGTATGCTTCTGGTAAAGCGATGTCTAATGCATCGTTGTATAACGCTTCTTCACCGTACATTTTTTCGAACATTTTGCGTGGCATTTTTCCTTTACGGAAACCTGGTGCTTGAACTGTTTTAACTACTTTTTTGAACGCTGCGTCGAGCGCTTTTTTGAAATCTTCAGCAGGAAGTGTGAACGTTAATGTTCCTTCATTTCCTTCGTGTTTTTCCCATTTGACTGACATAATTAATACCCTCCGAATCTGTATTTCCATTACATTATGTTTAATTTCACTATCGATAACCACTTCAGTATATCACAGTCCTTCATGGTTTCAACAGTTTTTGTGCTCGCTTATCCGATCTCTTCTGCATCGACTTGTCGAATATGTGTCAATATCGGATCCTCACCTAATTCTCCATCCTCAAATAAAGATTGCGCATATTGACAGTAAGCCTTCGCAACTTCTTCCACTTCATACGTTTCCCATCGGAATGGATAAGCGGCAATGCTATATTTTTGAATCATCGCGAATGTGAATTCGATGAGTGAAGGAGACTTTTCTAAACGTTGCTCTACTTGCGAGATCACTTGTTGTACTTTATCATTTTCGAACGGATGTGACAATGAATTGGGTACAATCTGTCGTTCCATCTCATATTTTTTAACGAGCAATGGTTCTGAATCATCATGCTCTTTCAGTAAGAGCAAAGCATTCGTTTGCAAAAAAGGAGATTCGCTCTGGGTCACAATTTCACGCAGTAAAGGGAAACTTCTCTTGCCGACATCTCGAATGCGCACGAGCTCATTTTGTTGTTCTGAAGGAGATAATTCAAAAAATTGAGCGAATGAGAGAAGTTTGACTTCAGGCACTCGTTGTTCAAATTCTTCATATTTATGGACAAGTCGCTCATTTAATTCCTTTAAATAATGAAACTTTTTCAAAGCATGTTCAGGGATTGCATCTTCCTGTAACAACCGTTCGATTTCCGTCGATACGTAATCATATTCCCGCAATTGAATACAAATCGTTAAATACAGCTCAATCCATTCAATTGTGTCATATTCATCTTCTTGCAATAATTGCTCCGTAATCTCTTTCGCTTCTGGGTAACGTTTTTCTTCGTATAAGGCATACGCATAAGGCCCCATCACTTCTTCATGAAATGGGTCTAGTGCAAGTACTTGCTCAAAATAGTCGATCGCTTCTGCAAATTGAGCGCGTTCAAAATACGTATATGCTTCTTGCACGAGTCGTTCTAACGTTCCTGGAAATACGACAAGATTGCCTCGACGTTGGACGTGTCGATATTTTTTCATCTTGTCACCTCCTCACAAATCTCTTCTTTTGTTTCATAATAGCATAACTTTCTTACATATAGTGCCGATGAACGTAACGAAAAAAGCTCAAACGAGTTGAACATGTCGTTTGAGCTCTTTAAATTTATGTCGTTTGTGTTTTTTCTTGAGCAGATGTAGAAGATTCTTGCTTTTCTGTCGGCTTAAACCATTTACGCATTGAAATTTGAGCGTAGTTTGCAATTCCTTGTTGTTGTATAATGAATGCAAGTGTTACGATAAGTGCCGCTTCAGGACCGAATGATGTCGCCGCTAAACCGATCGCAATGGATAAGTTACGCAACACGGTTCCGTTAACGAGCGCGATTCCGTCTTCACGATTGAAAAATTTAAGCGCTGCAAACGTACTAATTGCGAAGTTAATCGCATAGAACAATAATAAGACGACGACCGCAATCGCAATAAGCTCCAAGTTATTGACAATCATCTTTGCACCTGTACTAATGCTGATGAAGACGACGTAAAGCATCGCCCAAATACTCAATGGCCCGAACTTCGGTTTCACGTTCTTCTTAAAATGTTGTGGCGTCATTTTACGCAATAATAACTTAAATGTGAAATGACCTAAAATCATCGGGACGAAAACGACGAGTAAAATAGTTTTCATCGTTCCCCAAATGTCGATCGGCACATATTGCCCAACCATGACAAGCAAATACCATGGCGCTAATAAAGAACCTAAAATGAGTCCGAAAATCGTCAATTTGACCGCTGCATCAACATTTCCTTTTTGCAAGACCGTCCAAGAAATCGTCATCCCGCTCGTCGGAAGTAATGCCGAAATGGCAAGTCCTGCGAACATCGCTCCGTTATCCGCACGCCCGGTCAATAACAATGTTCCAAGGCCAAATGCAATCACCGGAATGATGACAAAGTTGATGATGACGGAAAAGATAAGCACTTTCGAGCCGGCTGTCGAAGCGAGTTGCTTAAAGTTAAAGCCGACCATCGTCGCGTAAATCATAATGATCGTTCCAATTAATAAGGTCGACTTCATCGGTGTCGTATCAAAATTTAAACCGATGATAAACCCGATGAGTAAAGTTAAAGGTACACTGTACATTAAATATTTTGCTGGTGCACGATAAATCGTCCAAAATGTTTTCATAACGAATCCCCCATTACCCCTAAGGGTATATTTTTATGTAAAAAAATATACGCCGATGCGTATTTATTTTCTATTATACCATATGTTTGGTTCGATGCTATTCATTTGCTCAAAAAGATTGCCCTCTACATAAAATGCAGAGAGCAACACGATTACGCCTCTTCTTTTAAACGAGCAATCGCCTTTTCCGTCGCGCGATAGGCTTCGCCTTCTTCTTGCGCAAACTCTCGTTCTACTAACGAACGCATCCCGCTGCGTACTTTAAAAATAGGTTGTTTCGATTCTTTCGCAATGTCATCTGCTGTTTTCGCTTCTTCTTGGATGACTGCGAGCATCGCCTTTTCAGATTGTGATAATGCTGTCAAATCTGTTCCACATGCCATTGTAATTCCTCCTTTAAATGAAGAACAGGAGGCATATTCACCCCCTGTCACGTATTATTTAATTTCTTTCGTACAGAAGTAGAAGTCTTTACACTCATACTCTGGATTGTTCATACGCTCTGCTGCTAATTCTTGTGTTGGAGCTGGTGGTACGATGACACGCTCACCTTTCGTCCAGTTAGCAGGTGTTGCAATTTTGTGCTCATCCGCAGTTTGTAATGCGATGAGGAGACGTTTAATTTCGTCCATGTTACGGCCGATTGCTGATGGGTAGTAAATAATCGCACGAACGACTTGTTCTGGGTCCATGACGAATACAGCACGTGATGTTTCTGTATCGCTTTCGTCTGGCATAATCATACCGAATTTGTGCGCAACGTCCATCGTTAAATCTGCAATGACTGGGAATTCGATTTCTACGCCGAACTTTTCTTCGATATTGCGTACCCATGCGATGTGTGAGTGTACACTGTCGATTGAAAGTCCGAGTAATTCTGTGTTCATCTCACGGAGTTCTGGATACATTTCTTGGAATCCAATGAACTCTGTCGTACAAACCGGAGTAAAGTCTGCTGGGTGAGAGAAAAGAATTAACCATTTACCTTTGTAGTCTTCTAACTTCAATACACCGTGTGTCGTTTTCGCTTCGAATTGTGGAGCTGGTGATCCGATGCGTGGTAATGAACGTACTTCTACATTTTCGTTTTGAACTTCTGTCATTGATAATCTCTCCTCTATTTTTATTTCGTTTCTAAATGAGGGCTCGAAAGTTGATTTAACAACATTCCTCATACCCCCTTCACTATTTATATTAAAGGGTATGCACGCAGAAGTAAATGAATATGCTCACCTAAATTCAACCTAAAAAAAGAAGTTGTGAACAAATTGTCCACAACTTCCCAGTTATTTATTTTGTAGCTTTCTTAACAGCGCAGTCACATCTTCACGCATTTTCGAAGTGACTTCTGTCCGCACGTGCAATTCGTATTTCTGTTCGACTCCATCCAATTCAACAATCGATACAACGTCGCCTTCTTCAGCTTCGTTTCGCACTTCATGAACAGGAATGAGCAACTCGTCTTCTTCGTTGCCTTTTTTCAATAAAACGTAGTAGCCGTCCTCGATTCGATCTACTGTATACATGAGCATCAAGATGATCACCTCATTTTACTTTTATTTTTAATTCAATTTGCTCGTATGTTTTCGGTCCGATGCCATCCACTTCCATAATTTCTTCGGTCGTGCGGAACGGTTGCTTTTGACGATATTGAATAATTTTATCCGCAGTCGTCGGCCCGATGCCTTGTAAATATTGGAGCTCTTCTTTTGAAGCGGTGTTAATGTTAATTAAACCTGATAACGTGTTCCACGGCTCCGCTTCCACACGATACGCTTTCCCATCAGACGTCACGGTAATCGTTCCCGATTCAGCCGTCGAATAAATCATGCTACCCACTTTTTCGATATTGCGTAAAACACTATCATGTGGGTGACCGTATTTATTATTTTCGCCGTAAGAAAGCACGACAACTTCCGGTTTCACCGTTTGTAAAAAGTCGAGCGCGCTACTCGTATCCGAGCCGTGATGCCCTGCTTTTAACACAGTCGTCGGGATATTAAAATCTTTCATCATTTGACGCTCGATCGACACATCGGCATCTCCTGTGAATAAATACGATGTTTGACCGTGCACCGCATAGACGACGATAGACGCTTCATTATTGTTCGACGCATCTTCAACAGCGTTGACGACGAGCATTTCTACTTCTGGATCCATATCGATCGCATCACCTAGTTTCGGAACGACGAAATCGATATTTTTCTCATCAATTAACTGAAGCATCTGTAAATACGTCTCTGTCGTATGCACTTTTCCGCTATCGATAAATTGTTTAACATTCAATTGTTCTAATACTGAAATGAGTCCTCCGATATGATCGGCATCTGGATGAGTCGCCACGACGTAGTCCACTGTTTCATACCCTTTGTCTTTAATGAATGAAACAACCTTCTCTCCTTGCGACTTCTTTCCGCCATCAATGAGCATCGTTTTGCCATTCGGCGTTTCGATGAAAATAGCATCTCCTTGGCCGACATCAATGTAATGGACAGACATCGGTTTATTCGATAATGTTTGTTGATCTTTCTTCTCTTCAGTCACAGGGGGCTCACTCTTCCCTTGCCTTCCTAAAAATAAAGAAGCGACCGCTACGCCAATTAATGTAGCGATAACGATAAATGATTTTTTCACAACAATGCCTCCTTTACGAATTGCTTACAGTATACCATTTTCTTGCTAAATTAAAATTATTTCATCACGCATTGTCATCTTCTAGTGTAATTTTTTGAATTTCTTCTCCGTGTTCGTTCACAATTGTCGCTACTGTACGAATCGTTTCTGGATCTTTGTTGCTGTACACTTGATGTAATACACTATCTTCTAATAACACGAATAGTAAATTCTCCTCTTGATAGTTAACATACTTCTGTTCTTCGACATGCAATGTGAATTCCGTATAATCTTCATTATGTTCAATCTTTTGGAAGGACATGCTGACATCCTTATCTAAAAAAGCGATCATATTGTCATACGTTTGTTGCTCTAATTGCTCCCGGCGCTCTTCTGGCATCGTAAAGACGACTTGGCGCTGTTCATTACGCGCTATTTTTTCAAACGGTTCATGATCGAAGTCTTCTTGAATATCTGCAATCGGTAAATCCGCAAAATAAAAATATGGGAAGACGACGTCAACTCCTTCTGTTTTAGGCGAACAACCGACAATGAACATGAAAGCAAACAAACTGATGAATAGTTTTTTCACAATGATGCTCCTTTCTTTTTTGTTTTCATTGTACCATGTTGTAGTAATATAGAGACGAGGAAAGGATGACGAATACATGAAAGAAATTACACCATTTTTAATGTTCCAAGGAAATGCGAAACAAGCGATTGAATTTTATTTGAAAACTGTGCCCAATACGGAGTTAGTGACGATGGAATTGTACGAGGCGAATGAAGAAGGCCCAGAAGGTACGGTGAAAAGCGCTCTACTTTTAATCGATGGCAACCGCTTCTTCATTAATGATAGCCCCGTCGAGCATAAATTCGATTTCACACCGAGCTTTTCATTTTTCATTACAGCAGATTCTGTTTTCGAACAACAAGACTTATTTAATAAACTGAAGCGAAACGGCGCTATTTTAATGCCGTTAGATAACTACGGATTCAGCCGTTCATTCGGTTGGTGCATCGATCAGTTCGGAATGTCTTGGCAAATTACCGTTGAATGATACAATATGCAAACATTAAAAAACGCATGAAATCAAAAGGTTCATACCTGATTTCATGCGTCTTTTATTTTTCTTTACATTCTCATCTTTTTTAAGCAGACTCTTTCATCTTACCGAAATAAAAGTCGAAGGAATGACTCCATCTACAAAAAATGATGCATCTCCTACAAGGGGTGCAAGTAATTTCCCTAACACTTGTGGACCCACTAAAAGCGCTACAAATCCTCCAATAATAGAGGAAGGAACGAATAAGTTTTGAAGCCACTTTACTTTCACACGTAGCCATTTTCCAATAAGTAAAAATAATCCTAAATATAACAACGCAAATCCAATCTGATTCGGTGTCATACATCTTCACCTCTTCTTCCAAATATTATCGTAATATAAGCTGTTTTTATACGCTAGATGTTTTTTAATGTTTTTCATTCTTACTTTTCTGACTTTTTATTCAAACCCCCGCTATACTTTGTACACGATGAAAAGAGTGATTATTTTAGTGAGTCCACTTTCGACAAATCGTTTAAAATGAACATAAAACGATAGACAATGTTCTATAATCGCATCTCTTAATTTTGGCTCATTATGAACTTCATGTCGATAAGAGGGGAACATGATTGTCGTCACATCTTTCATACCAGCGTTTCTCAATCCATTTGCAACTCGGTACACTCCTTCTCCGTACAACCCTACTGGATCTTGATCCCCCGCAACTTGTAAAACTGGAACATGCTTTGGAAATTTCTCATAAAAAGAAGGTGCATTCACGCATTCATTAAGCGCTAAAAAATTGTATACCGTTTCACACGTTAAACTTCCTGTTATATTCAACGGATCTCTTACATGATCTTGAATGACTCCCTCGTCGATAGCGATCCATTCATTCCCATGCACTACCTTCTCCACACGAGCAAGTAATAGTTTGAAAACTTGTGCAGCAAGAGTATCATCACACATTCCTCCTTCACCATTTTCAACCTTTTCTCTAAATTGCTCAATCATGGAGTCGTTCTTTAAAAATGGCACGACCGTCCCACACAATACAACTCCACTGATGTCTTCTTCTAACATATTATGCAATTTTTCCGTTAAACAACGGGCGATTAAAGATCCCCAACTATGACCGAAAATAAAGTAAGGCAACTCTTTCCCAAATTGCTTTCTCGCTAATTGGTACAATGTAATTTCATCTTGAATGACAGCCTCATATCCACCTTTTCCTACATTACCGAATGTATTATTGTTCTTTGCAGTTAATCCATGTCCAATATGATCTGTTGCGATGACGACATATCCCGCATCAACAAAATGTTGAATCATGCGGGAATAGCGACGATGATGTTCCAAAAATCCATGAATCACTTGAATAATTCCAATCGGTTCTTGAAGTGGTGTATAGTAATTTGCCATAACCGTATCTCTTTTATTCGCAGATGGAAACGAAATATCATAAATAGCCATTTAACATCCCTCATTCTTTAGATAATGTTCATCTTTTCCCTTCCCTCACTTCTTAAAACATAAAAAAATCTTCCACTTTGTAAAAGTGAAAGATTTTTAAAGTTTAATCACGGTATAAAAACATCAAAGTTGGTAAAATAATTAAGCTACCAATTAAACCTATTGCCGTCGCTGTCAAAGTCACCGTGTTCTCCGTCGTCGTGTCAATCACTGGTTCTGATGCTGAGGCTAAGCTTGGCATGCATACTACTGCAAGCAAAAGAATGAGTGCTGGAATCATTGATTTGAATTTCACAAAAATTCTCCCCTTTCTGTAATAAAAATAGGAATATCGAAAGTAATTTTCGCTTAAGGAAACTTTCAATCACTTCTATTATACTTCATTTTTGAAGAATAGGAAGAGGCTTCACTTAAATCCTAGTTCAGTGTCTACCTATATATAAGTCGAAATTGTTACTTATTCATTTGTGAACTATTATTGAATATTATGAAATACACTCTCTTTTTCAATATTTCTTCCATTGTTCGTTCAAATTATGGTAAACTAACAGAGTATTTGTCGTCTACTATGAGCAAATACGCAGTGAAGGAGAGAAAACATGATTACAGTTGAAGAACGCTATCCAGATGTGAAAATTATGAAACAAGCAGATGAACCTTTATTCGGATTTTATAAAAACATTCATGATATTCCGCGTGACCGTGGTGGTATCATTTTATTTTCAGATGAAGAAGGTAATGTACTATTTGTTGGCAAAGCACGTAAATTACGCCAACGTGTCAAGCGCCACTTAGAAGATAATGTGTCACCCTTAAAAGACGCACGTGACGACATTGCGAGAATCGAAGTATGGTTTATCGAAGATCCGATGCATCGTGAAATGTTAGAAACGTATTATATTAATACGAAATTTGCTAAATACAATCGAGATAAAGTCTTTTTTGACCATTAATATAAAAAGCGCAAATCAGTCCGATTTGTGCTTTTTTACATATTTTTATATAGGTATTTGTGCTCTTAATTTAAATGATTGTAAATACCTATTTTTATTGTTTTTTATTTTTTTATAATGATTAACATGACATTTTCTTTATTTTTTAGTTATAAACATTTTATTTAGCCTCCATTTTCTTCATCTTTTTTCAGCATTTTATTTCCTCATGCTATGCTTAAGTAGTGTCACATTAGGAATGCTCATTTCTTACTGAATATTCTGCATTTTTAATGTGAAAAGGAGGATTTATTTTTATGATAATTTTTGAGCATGTTGGTAAAGAGTACGAAGGAGGATTTCAAGCGGTTCAAGATGTTAGCTTTCAAATTGAACGCGGAGAGTTACTCGTTTTAATCGGTCCGAGTGGATCCGGTAAATCGACGACGATGAAAATGATCAATCGCATCATTCCCCATACGACTGGGACCATTCGTGTGAACGGTAAAGATAATACGACGTATAACCCGTCAGAACTGCGTCGCAATATCGGATATGTCATTCAACAAGTTGGGCTTTTTCCGCATTATACAATCGCTCAAAATATTGCGCTCGTTCCACAATTAAAAGGATGGAATGAAAAAGCGATTGAAGAACGAGTAGAGGAGCTTTTACAACTAGTCGGACTCGACCATGAGCTTCATGCTTCCCGCTATCCAAAAGAACTATCAGGCGGTCAACAACAACGTGTCGGCATCGCTCGCGCACTTGCAGCAAAGCCCGATATTTTATTAATGGATGAGCCTTTCAGTGCACTCGATCCGATTACGCGAGAGGAACTACAAAAAGAGTTGCTCACTTTGCATGAACAACTCGATATTACGATCGTTTTCGTCACGCACGATATGGACGAGGCATTGACTATGGGGGATCGTATTGCCATCATGAAAGATGGTCGCTTACTTCAACTCGATACACCTGAAAAATTACTCTATGAACCAGCACACGGTTTTGTCGAACAGTTCATGGGTAAACACCGCATCATTCAAAATCCAGAACTTATGCCCGTCACTGAAATTATGGCTGAAACGGTTACGACTGCACACCCGAACTTGTCCCCCGAACGTGCTCTTTCTCTCATTCGCCAGAAAAAAATAACAGATTTACTCATCGTTGACAGACAAACGAAATTACTCGGTGTCGTATCAGCGTACGATTTGATTAAGAAAATGGAGCACATCCAGACGATCGAAGAAATTATGACGACGAGTCAGCCGATTTTAACGACGAAAGCGACGAGCAAAGACGCGATTATTTTAATGGATGAAGCGCCTTCCGGTTTAATTCCTATCATCGACGATGCACATCATCTCGTCGGATTAGTGACACGCGGTTCATTATTAACTGCAATGTCTAGTCAATGGACAGAGGAGGTTGTCTCATGAACGATTTAACTATTTGGCAACAACTCGTACAACAAACACAATTGCGTTGGGATGAAGTCGTTACAGCGACGAGCGTCCATATTCAACTCGTCTTTTTCTCGATGATCATCGCAACGGTTATTGCAGTTTCTCTCGGTATTTTAGTGACGCGTGTTCCTCAATTAAAAACAGTTGTTTTAGGTGGTACTGGTATTTTGCAAACGATTCCAAGTTTAGCTTTACTCGGATTTATGATTCCTATTTTCGGAATCGGTGTAAAAACAGCGATTGCCGCACTTTTTTTATATTCTTTATTACCGATTATGCGTAACACGTATACAGGCATTAAAGAGGTGGATCCAGCAACAATTGAAGCTGCGCGCGGTATGGGAATGACGAGTGCTCAAATTTTATTTCGTGTAGAATTACCACTCTCTCTACCGACTATTATGGCAGGTATTCGAACAGCTGCCGTTATTAACGTCGGTAACGCCACACTCGCTGCATTTATAGGAGCAGGTGGTCTCGGTGATTTCATTTTCTTAGGTATTACACGCGGTATTGACGGGCTCATTTTACTCGGAGCGATTCCCGCAGCTTTGCTCGCCATTTTAATTGAATCACTCTTTACGTTGATTGAACGTTGGTCGACGCCGAAAGGATTGCGTAACGTATGAAACGACTTTTAATTATTTGTTCCGCACTGTTTTTATTAAGTGGCTGTATTTTTATCGAAAAAGATTCTTTACGCCTCGGTTCTCGTAACAATACGGAAAGTATCATCCTTTCCCATATTATGGGGCAATTAATTGAAGCGCATACTGACCTTGACATTTCCTACAAAGAAAACTTAGGCGGTTCATCCGTCGTATGGAATGCGATGACGAATGGTCATATCGATATTATTCCAGACTATACCGGTACAATTGTCGCAACGTATTATCATGAAGAACCGACGACTGCTGAAGAAACTTTGCGTTTAACACAAGAACTTGTTGCCCGCGATCATATTACCGCTTTTCAAACGTTCGGTTTTAACAATACGTATACGTTAGCACTTGACGAAGCAGTCGCAGAAGAACTAGACATTGTGACGTTTTCAGATTTTGCTCCATATGCGAATGATTTCATACTCGGAGCGGTTTTCGAATTTATTGATCGACCGGACGGTTTACCTGGCTTTCAAAAAGAATATCATCTTTCTTTTAAAAGTGTAAAAGGAATGGACCACGGTATGATGTACCGCTCCATTAATGCAGGGGAAGTCGATGTTATTAACTCCTATACGACGGACGGACAATTACAAATTTATCCGCTCCGTGTACTTGAAGACGATCTCGCTTACTTCCCTCCTTATCACGCTTTACCTCTAATCCGTAATGAAGTGTTGCATGAATATCCTGAACTGGAAGACATTTTGAAAATGTTGGAAGGAGAAATTGATGAACATGCGATGCAAGTGATGAACGGGCTTGTCGATAATGACGGTGAACTTGTCGAAATTGTCGCACGTGATTTTTTAATTGAGCGCGAACTCATTCCGAAAAAGTGATAATAAAAATGCTACCCTCTCGACATGAGAGTGGTAGCATTTTTTCATCTTTAAACTGTCCAATATAGTAATGTTAAGCTAAATTTACGGACGAGTTCCACTTGCCCGTCGACCGCTTCCTTTTCAATCGCTTCATCTAATTTTTGCGCGATTTTAGGTAGGCGCTCACGATATTTATTGTAACGTGCTTTCGCTGCTTCTTTCGACATCGTTTCTTTTTCTTCACTTGTGAATCGTTCACGTTGTGGCGTACGACCTAAGTTTTTCGCATGAGCTTCCATTTCATCGATAATCGCACGATCATTATGCGGGTCATTCGCTAATGCTTCCGCTTGCTCTTCTTTTGACAATGTCTCGATAAATTGATCCGCTGTGTAATCGTAACGCGCAATCGCCACGACATTTGTCGTCGCTTCATCCATCGCACGAATCGACTCTTCTGAACCGACTGCCGGACACATCGCCGCAAACAGTACATCATACTGCTTCGTAAGCTTTGCTGGCCATCCTGACTCTAACGTTTCAACATTCGATAGACGGGATTGTTTCGCTTCCTCTTGCAAAAATTGAAGCATTTTGTCTGAGACGTCCAGTGCTGTCACACGGTCTGCATGACGTGCAAATAACAACGTATAACGTCCACTCCCAGAACCGACATCTAATACGTGTGCGCGATTCATCCATCCGCGTTCATTCATATATCCAGCAACAGCATTCGGGATCGGTTCTGCGCCTATTTTTTGATTCGCAAAAAACCCTTCTGCTCGTTCATTCCAAAATTGTTTCGCATCTTGTGTCATTGTACATCCTCCTAATTGATAACAATTCTCTTTTAACGATATACGATGTACCGTATCGATGCATGCTTTCTGCTCATAAAAAAAGAAAGTAATGAAGAATTCTCCACTACTTTCTCTTCCTTTTATAAACTATCGCCAAAATCTTCTCTGAATTTTTTCGCGAGTTGCTCTGGCCAATCTGATTTTGCCTGAAGGCGTCCGAAGAAGAAACGTAACACATTCGGTTCTTCAACAAACTCCAGACCACCAATTAAATCACGGTTATCGTACAACCATGCGATACGGTCCGCTGCGTATTTCACTTGAGACATCGTAAATACACGTCTCGGAAGCGCCATACGAACGAGTTCCATATTAGCAAGCGGTTCTGTACCGTCTTCATTGCGCTGTTCCGACATCGTTCCACGTTCCATCCCTCGCGCTCCACTTGCGATATAAATCGCAGACGCGAGCGCACCTGCTGGGTAATCTTGTTGTGCAATATGTGGTAAAAATGAACGCGCGTCGATATGACAACCGAGTCCACCCGCTGGCGTAATGACTGGAACGCCACGCTTCTGCAATTCTTCCGTCATAAATTGAATGAATTGCGGACCTTGATTGATCATCTCTTCATCCATCGTCTCTTCTAATCCGACGGCGATCGCTTCCATTTCACGTACAGACATTCCACCATATGTTAAAAATCCTTCATACAATGTAATATATTCACGCATTTTCATGTACGCCTCTTCATTACTCGTACAAATGCCGCCTCCACGTGCGTTTCCAAGCTTGCGTGCTGAGAAATAAATGATGTCTGCTAAATCTGCAATTTCTCGCGTAATTTCACGAATTGATTTATTTTGATACGCTTCTTCACGCGTTTTAATAAAATGTAAATTATCCGCTAATAAACTTGCATCTAAAACGAGCATTACTCCGTACTCATCACAAACTTTGCGTACTTCCTTCATGTTCGCGAGTGAGTGTGGCTGTCCGCCGATTAAGTTCGTTCCCGCTTCCATGCGTACGAACGGCACATTTTCTGCTCCTGCTTCTTCGATGACTGCACGCAATTTTGCAATGTCCATATCGCCTTTGAACGGATCGTCACTCGTAATGTTGAGCGCTTCGTCTTTATACACTTCTTCTACACGTCCACCGTTTAACACGATATGTGCTTTTGATGTCGTAAAGTGGTAATTCATCGGTACGACAGAACCTTCCGTCACATACGTTTGAGAAATGACGTTTTCACATGCGCGTCCTT
Source organism: Savagea faecisuis (assembly GCF_042675605.1). Lineage (NCBI taxonomy): Bacteria > Bacillati > Bacillota > Bacilli > Caryophanales > Caryophanaceae > Savagea > Savagea faecisuis. The sequence goes on along the minus strand of NZ_JBHTJF010000009.1, from coordinate 37,748 downwards.
GGTGAGTCGGTAAAAAATATTTCGTTCCGAAAATATTTTCAAGCGCTTGTTGAAGGCGTGTGAACGTTTCTGACCCTGCGTAACTATCGTCTGCTTGCATCATCGCTGCTTGTTGACGATCGCTCATCGCATTCACTCCACTATCTGTGAGCATATCCATAAAGACATCTTTATTTTGAAGTAAGAACGTGTTAAACCCTGCACCTTTCATCGCTTCTAAACGTTCTTCTACTGTCGGTAAATTTAATTTTTGAACGATACGTACTTTATGCATTTCGAGTGGAATATTTTCTCCACTGTAAAACTTTACTTGTGACATGTTTTCATCCCCTATATCAATTTTCTGAAAATACAATATTTTAACTTTATCACGTTGAAGCGACAAAGTAAACAACTGTTTTATAACAATTATTTTTTGGATATATGTTTAGTACAGATACCCGCTATCACTACTCTTGATAATAGCGATAAAATAAGGCATAATGGTATAATGTAATTTTTAAGAGGAGATGAAAGTTATGTCAATCCGCCAGCAAGTTGATCAAATGGCAAATGAAAGAAAAGAACAGCTCAAAAATCAAGGTCGTCTACTCATTCGCTGTGAGGACCAACCTGGAATTGTATCTGCTGTTTCTACATTTTTACACAAAAACAACGCAAACATTATCGAGTCTAACCAATATTCAAGCGATCCAGAAAACGGAACATTTTTCTTACGTATTGAATTTCACTTGGATGACTTAAATAATAAACGTCAAGAGCTTGAGAAGCAGTTCTCTGAAATTGCGACAACATATTCGATGGACTATCGCTTCACATACGGAGCTGAACGTAAAAAGGCAGCGATTTTTGTTTCACAAGAACCACATGCACTCGTTGAACTTTTATGGGAATGGCAAAACGGAGACTTACCGATGGATATCGAAGTCGTCATTAGTAACCATGAGATTGCTCGCGAAATGGTAGAAGCACTCGGCATTCCGTATCATTACATCCCGGCAAATAAAGACATTCGCAAAGAAGTCGAAGCAGAACAAGTTCGCCTCATGGAACAATACGACATCGACATTTTAATTTTGGCACGTTATATGCAAATTTTAACGCCAGAATTCGTCGAACGTTTCGAAAATCGCATCATCAACATCCACCATTCATTCTTACCAGCATTCATCGGAGCACGCCCTTATGAACGTGCTTTCCACCGTGGGGTAAAATTAATCGGAGCGACGAGCCACTACGTTACGAACGATTTAGACGAAGGTCCGATTATCGAACAAGATATCGAACGTGTGGATCACCGTAATTCTATTGCCGAATTGAAAAAAATCGGCCAGCAAATCGAGCGTCGTGTATTAGCACGTGCCGTAAAATGGCATTTAGAAGACCGCGTCATCGTTGAAGGTAATAAAACAATCGTCTTCCAATAATCTTAAAGAACTATTATTCTTCAAAAGCACTTCTTTCAATAGTATTGAAAGAAGTGCTTTTTTATAATGCAATAGCTTATCGTTCGCAATATTGTCATATTCTTAAATGATTTATATTATTTTTGTAAACTTTATAATGATAAAATGGTCATGTAGGACTTTTAGCTTTAAATTGTCATAAAGGAGGAAAAATTTTGAAAAAAATAAGAAAAAAACTTATTGGTGCTTTCTCTGTTTTAATTGTAACGATTATGGTTATTTCAGGTATCAATTATTACTCATCCGAACAAATACATCATCAATATGAACATTTACTCGAGCAAAGCATTGAAAATGTCAATGCACTAGATAATATTTTAGTCGCTCAAAATAAAGGGATTTCTGAAAACCGTGGATATATGATTTTTAGAAAAGAACCTCTTGCTGATTCTGCAATCCGTGAAATCGGCTCTACCGGAGACTCTTTGAAACAGTTAGAACAACGTATTACTTCTAAAGAACAACTTGCACTACTTCACACGATGCAAGAAAACTACGATGAATATTGGCCACTCTTCCAAGAATTTATGACAATTGTTCGCTCAGCTCCTGATGCAACAGCTCCTCATCTTTCTAGTCAAATGGTCGTTTTCAACGAAAATTTAATTACAGCTTCCATCGAATTAAAAGAAATGATTCAAGCGGATGTCGAACAAGAAAAGCAAGACATTCATGACGCTGTAACGAAATCTGAAATAATTGTCTTTGGCATTAGCATTATCGCGCTCATCATTGCAGTCATTATGACACTTGTGATCAGCCGCAATATCGCAACACCAATCCAACAAACGACAGAAGCGATTGAAAAAATGGCAGATGGACATTTAGATATCGAACCTTTACATATCAAAACACAAGACGAAACGAGACAGATGGCAGATGCTTTAAATCGCATGTTACAAACATGGCGTGACGTCATTCAAAAGATGGGGCATACTTCTTCTTCTCTCGCTACACAGTCTGAAGAACTGTCTGCGAACTCAGAAGAAAGCTTAGCTGCGAGTCAACAAGTTGCACGTACGTCAGATGATAACTTGCGCCAAAACGAACAACAAAATGCCTATCTCGAACAATCCGTCCAATCGATTAATGAAGTGACACTCGGTATTGACCAAATTGCAGAAAGCAACGAAGAGATGTTAGAGTCGTCAACTGAAATGGGACAATTCGTCACAGAAGGTGTTGACGCGGTACACCGCATTTCAACACAGATGAATGCAATCGACACGGTCATCCGTCAATCGACAAATATGATGGAAGAAATGGCACAAAAGTCAACGGAAATTCAAGAAGTGTCGGCACTCATTTCAGGTATTGCTGAACAGACGAATTTACTCGCTTTAAACGCTGCTATTGAGGCAGCACGCGCTGGTGAAAACGGAAAAGGATTTGCTGTTGTAGCGGAAGAAGTTCGTAATTTAGCCGAAGAATCTCAAAAATCTTCCACTAAAATTGAAGAGATGATTCAAGACGTTCGTCAAGCTTCTGAACGCGCTGTTCGTGCTATTTTAGATGGCCAAACGAAAGTCGCAGAAGGCTTGAAAAACTCAAATGATTCTTTAACTTTATTCGGAAATATCGAATCTTCTGTAGGTGATGTGACGAGTAAAATCGAGACGGTCTCTGCTGCAGTGCAACAAATTCAAGCGATGGCTGCTGAAGTATTAACGAATACCGATCATTTACGTGAACTTGCTCAAACGTCTGCATCAAGTGCGGAAGAAACGAGTCAAGCAACCGATCAACAGCTCGCTTTTATGGAAGAAATCTCAAACAGTGCTGATACATTAGCGCGTTTAGCAGATGATTTACGTGATGAAGTAGAACAATTTAAACTGTAACCAAAATAAGGCACTTTCTATTCAGCTTCGAATAGAAAGTGCCTTATTTCTTTGTGTATTTTACTCTTTTTCATTTCGTCATTGTCATATTCGGTTTGAATTTACTGCGAATCACGTCGGGGAGCTTCGTATTTGTGCAATCTTTGATTGGAAAGATTCGCTTTAATATGCCCTCCCTCGTCTTTATTTATTTTGCCATACTTGTAACGGAGATATTTCTGCGATTTTTTGTTGTTCGCTTCGAATTAAGTTGCGCTCGGTATGTGACTTTTTCAAATCGTCATAAATTTCTTTTGAACGAGTTAATCCACTGTCTGCCGCTTCTTCTACAGATGCACTATAAATAACGTCGTCAATGCCGACAAATGCCATCGCGGCATAGCACATCGGACAAGGTTCACCACTCGCATACATGCGTGCACCTTGTAAATGATCCGTTTGAAGCTTTTGTTGGGCACGACGAATCGCAATCATTTCCGCATGTCCACTTACATCATGAGTAATATGCAACTCATTGACACCTTCTCCAATCACTTCTCCACCTTTCACAAGAACCGCTCCGAATGGCTGTCCCCCTTCTTCGACGTTCGCAATCGCTAATTCATTCGCTCTTTTTAAATAATTCATCACGTTCATCCCTCCTTCTTTCAAAATACTAAAAAAGAAGTATCCCTACAAGGAAGGATACCTCTTTCATCGATTATTTTGTTAAATTGTGATCTTTGACGAATTGTGCAAGAATCGATTCTAAGTTCGGTTCTGTCACTTCTTTTAAGTCATAAAATACACGTGTTGTCGGTTTTTCAATATTGATGACACGGTTTAAATCCATCGGTGTTCCGATGATGACGACGTCTGCATCAGAAGCGTTAATCGTTGCTTCTAAGTCTTTTAATTGCTCTGCGCCGTAGCCCATCGCTGGCAATACATTTTCAATATGTGGATATTTTTCAAATGTCGTTAATAATGAACCGACGCCAAACGGTTTTGGATCGATAATTTCAGCTGCTCCTAAACGTTCCGCTGCGACTGTTCCCGCTCCAATTTTCATTTCACCATGTGTCAATGTAGGGCCGTCTTCTACGACGAGTACACGTTTCCCTTTAATTAATTCAGGTTTGTCTACTGTAATTGTCGACTCCGCTTTAATGATCGTGCTGTTTGGTGCGACAGCTTTAATATTATTTTCAACCGTTTCAATATCTTTTTGTTCAGCGCTGTCGATTTTGTTAATAATCGATACGTCTGCTGTACGTAAGCTCACTTCACCTGGGTAATATTCTAATTCATGGCCTGCACGATGTGGGTCAAGTACTGTAATCGCTAAATCTGGAACGTAAAATGAGAAGTCGTTGTTTCCGCCATCCCATAATATGACGTCACAGCCATCTGGATCTTCTTCTGCTGCCGCTAAAATATCTGCATAGTCAACACCTGCATAAATGATATTTCCACGCTCCACATGTGGCTCATACTCTTCCATCTCTTCAATCGTACAATTATGTTTTTTCAAATCTTCCACCGTTGCGAAACGTTGCACACGTTGTGCTACTAAATCACCGTATGGCATCGGGTGACGTACCGCAACTACTTTCAATCCGTGGTCTAACAATGTTTCCACGACTTTACGTGATGTTTGGCTTTTCCCTGTTCCTGTACGTGTCGCACAAACAGAAATAACTGGTTTATTACTTTTAATTTGCGTATCTTTTAAGCCGAGTAATTGGAAGTTTGCACCTGCTGAATTGACGAGTGCTCCAATTTGCATCACTTTTGTGTAATGAAGGTCACTATAAGCGAACACACAGTCATCAACATCATATTTATGAATTAATTCTTCTAATTGCTCTTGCGCAAAAATTGGAATCCCTTCTGGATATAAGTCTCCTGCTAATTCTGCTGGGTATTTACGTCCATCGATATCTGGAATTTGTGCTGCTGTGAAAGCTACAACGTTGTAGTCCTCATTGTCTCGGTAATATGTATTAAAGTTATGGAAGTCACGTCCTGCTGCTCCGATAATGATTACGTTTTTCTTTGTTTTCATCCTAATCGCTCCCTCGTGTGTTACAAGATGCTTTTAATCATACACCCGAGTGAATATAAATACAACCTTTTTGTTTAATTTTTTTGAAAAAATTTTTATTTTCATTCGGATACTCTCTCAAAAATTCATTGAAACACTTGATATAACTAGGATTACACCTACCTTTCTTTCTTTTATATCTCCTTTGTATAATTCATCATATTTATACAAATCTTTTTCTCTCCCCTATCGATTATTAAATTGCGGTATAATAAACGAGCAAATTGTATAGCAAAGGAGCTTTTTATGTCTTCACGTGATCAATTCGCCTCCAAAATCGGATTCATTTTAGCCGCAGCCGGAAGTGCTGTTGGACTTGGTGCGATTTGGAAGTTTCCTTATATGGCAGGAAATCATGGCGGAAGTGTTTTTATTATTTTGTTTATCGCTTTTCTCTTTTTTATTAGTTTACCAGTGCTCATTGCCGAGTTTATGATCGGCCGGCGTGGACAAGCGGACGCTGTCACATCTTTTAAACAACAAGCACCGGGAAAACCTTGGTATCTCGTCGGTTATTTAGGGACGATTATGGCTTCACTCATATTATCGTTTTACAGTGTTGTAGGAGGTTGGATTTTAAGCTATCTTATTCGCGCATTCACTTTCCGATTAAAAAGTGGCGACAGCGAATCATTCGAACAATTGTTTCACACGATTATTCAAAATCCATGGGAAGCTGTTTTTGCACAAGGAATGTTTTTACTCATTACAATCGGCATCGTACAAGCAGGGATTAAAAGCGGCATTGAACGTGCGAGTAAATGGATGATGCCGACACTGTTCATTTTCTTTCTCATTCTCGTTGTGCGGTCTCTCACTTTGCCAGGCGCGATGGAAGGAATTCGCTTCATGTTCGTTCCAGATTGGAATCAACTGAATTGGGAAACTGTCTTACTCGCACTTGGACAAGCGTTCTTCACTTTAAGCGTCGGTGTCTCTGTGATGATTACATATGCCTCTTATTTAGGGGAAAATGAACAAATTGGAAGTGCTTCGATTCACGTTGCACTTATGAATATTTTCATTTCGATTTTAGCGGGACTCGTCATCTTCCCTGCCGTCTTCGCACTCGGCTTTCAACCGGATGCGGGACCAGGACTTGCATTCGTCATCTTACCTGCCGTCTTTGAACAAATGCCACTCGGTTCATTATTCGTCATTTTGTTCTTTATTTTATTGTTGTTTGCGACTTTGACGTCTTCTATTTCAATGTTGGAAATTCTCGTCTCTGTCGTCATCGGAAAACGTCGAACGAATCGTGTACGCATCGCTTGGATTGGTGGCCTGCTCATTTTCATCGTCGGAATTCCGAGCACTTTATCGTTCGGCATATGGTCTCATATTCAAATTGCGGACAAAAGTATTTTTGATACGGTTGACTTTTTAACGAATGGAATCGGAATGCCGATCGGAGCGTTCTTCATTTCGTTATTTGCGGGCTATTATTATAAAACAGCAATTTCCAAGCAAGAATTAAACACCCATCCATTGTTTTATTACGTATGGCTCGTCTTAATTCGCTTCGTCACACCTGTTGCGATTGTCATCATTTTTATTCAAGGCATTCGCAACGTTCTGTAAAACACAAAAACCGTCTTTTGTATAGTTACAAAAGACGGTTCTTTTTATTGATAAGCTGCGATAAATTGTTCGAAGTTTTCTGCGTAGGCTCTCTCTGCTAACGATGAGGCATCTAAATGGAACGTAATTGCACCATCTACTAATACGTATTCTCCATCTTCAGAACCTTCTCCTCCACGTTCAACTGTGGCACCACGTGATTCAAAATACTGCTTTGCTTCTTCAAACAGCTCATTACGCTGCATAATATACGTTTCAACTTCGTCATTCATCACCGTATAAGCATCCACTCGTGTCATACCATCAATCATTTGACGCTCTTTTGTTTGTTCATTAAAGCAATGCATTTTATACCAAACGAAAATCGCTTCATTCTCATCATCAGGTAACATATAACGAGTGAAAGGGACCACATACCCTTGCCACTCTACCTCAGCATATACTGGAATCTCTTCCTTCATTAAAGCGTATGTAACAAATTCAACTTCATCAATAGTATATTGATCTTTACGAACGAATGGAATTTGCTCTATCCAAGCAATAACTTGTTCTTCTGTGGGGAATAAACCAATTTTATGCGTATGTTCCCCTTGCAATAATTCTAATAAAAACATACAAATTCCTCCTTTTTTATTTACTTATATGCTCCTATTATATCATCTACTATTTCATTTTACTGTCTTTCTTCCCGTTTCGTTTAAATTGTTATACAATCTCTATTTTTAATTACGATGAAAATATTAATTATATTTTTTAAAGCTAGTAATTATTTTATTCAAAGACGAGATACATGTTTAAAACAGTAATTTTCTTTCAAGAGAAATCATTTATTCTATTGACAATGAATGGATAATTGACGGAATTGCTAGTTTTTAATTAATTTTCTGAAAATAAGTATACAGACTATTTAAAATATAGTACAATAACTAATCTATAGGGAGGTAATAATATATGATTGACAATCCGCTTATTGCGACAACATTAATTTTCGCTTTAATTGCGATCGGAGAATGGATTTCGATTTTAACGCGAGCTCGTGTTCCGATGCTACTTACGGCGATGGTAGGTTATTTAACTTGTGTGTGGACTGGGATTTTGCCAGTAGATATTTTAGATAAAGCGATGTTCCCAGCACTCGGTGCTATTTTAATCGCTCCTGCTATTTTACATATGGGTACATTAATTCCATCGAGTTTACTGAAAAGTCAAATTAAAGCTGTTTTAATTTCTTTAGGTGGACTCATCGTTTCAGGAGTTTTAATTTTGATGTTTATTACATTATTGTTTGACTATCCAACTGCTGTTGCCGGCGTCGGCCCAATTAGTGGTGGAATTATCGCACTTCTCATCACTTCTGAAAAATTAACAGAGTTAGGATATAGTGCGATCATCGTCATTCCAGCGCTCGTCGTCGCTTTCCAAGGAGTACTTGGCATGCCACTTGCGACTTATTTTATGCGCAAATATACGAAGCAAATGCAAGCACAAATCGACCGCGGTGAATTCGTTCCGATGGTGACAGAAGAAGATTTCGCTTCCGTTGATGTGAGCAAACAACACCCATTATTCCAAAGCTCGACGATTAAATTGTTCTTCGTCTTCGTCGGTGCGGCAATTGCTGTCGTGCTCGGGGAATGGACAGGAATTCATTACAGCTTATGGGCGCTCGCTATCGGGATCTTCGGATTGCGTGTACGTATTTTCGAACCACGTACGCTTGAAAAGTCGAACTCATTTACGATCGTCATGCTCAGCATTATTTTCGTCGTCATCGGAACGATGGGTGGTGTCACTCCACAACAAGTGTGGGAAAACTTACCGGCGATCATCGCGATTTTATTAATCGGGACACTCGGTATTTCAATCGGTGGCGCGATCATGTCAAAAGTTGTGAAATGGAATCCGTACAAAGGGATGCCTGTCGCATTAACGGCATTGTTCGGCTTCCCAGGAGATTATATTTTATGTGAAGAAGTGAGCCGTAGTTCGGGTCGAAATGAAGAAGAGAAAAAGATGATTTTCAACGAATTGCTCGCACCGATGATCATCGGTGGTTTCACGACTGTCACGGTCGCTTCTGTCGTCATCGCAAGCATTTTAATCAACACATTGTAATTTTAAGGAGATGTAGGATATGTATATTATTCAAAATGTTCAATTAATCGATGGAACAGGCAACGCACCTGTTTCCAATGCAGTTGTCGTAATAGAAGAAAATAAAATTCAATACGCAGGGCCTGCGAGTGGCTATACATTAACAGGTAAAGAAACAGTAATCGACGGCAATGGCGGGACCGTCATGCCAGGGATGATCGATACGCACGTTCATATGCGTCTCGAATACAAACCGGTGGCACAAGCATTAACGACACCATTTTCTTACGGATTTTATGAAGCAATCGACTATTTCCAACGCACGCTTGACGCTGGGGTCACTTCCGTTCGTGACGCACTCGGTGCGGACTTAGGAATGAAACAAGCGATTGAAAATGGCCTCATCGCCGGTCCTCGTATGCAAGTGAGCATTAACGCTTTAACGATTACAGGAGGTCACGGAGACGGATATACTGTTTCAGGTACTACGGTTGATTTGCTCGCAAGCGACTATCCTGGAATGCCACACGGAATGTGTGACGGTGTCGAAGAAGTTCGTAAAAAGACTCGCGAAATGTTACGTGCTGGTGCAGAAGTGATTAAAGTTCACGCAACGGGCGGTGTGCTCAGTGCGACAGACCATCCTGAATTTGCTCAATTCTCCGAAGAAGAGCTACGCGTTATGGTAGAAGAAGCGGAATTCCGCAAAGGAACGAAAGTGATGGCACACGCGCAAGGTGCACAAGGGATTAAAAATGCGGTTCGTGCAGGCGTTCATTCGATTGAGCACGGCATTTTCATCGACGACGAAGCGATTGAATTAATGCTTGAAAACGGCACGTACCTCGTACCGACATTGCTCGCTCCTGTCGCTGTTTTAGAGACAGCACATGAAGTTGGCATGCCAGAAACAGCGATTCAAAAATCGAAAGAAGTGATCGAAATTCACCGCGAAAGCTTCACGAAAGCATACAAAGCAGGTGTGAAAATCGCAATGGGTACAGACGCAGGTGTATTCAAACACGGTACAAACTTGCGCGAGCTCGGCTTAATGGTCGATGCTGAAATGACACCGATGGATGCAATTGTCGCTTCAACGAAAACAGCGGCGGAATGTCTCGGCTGGGAAGACCGTCTCGGGACACTCGAACGAGGTAAACTCGCTGACTTAATTATTTCATCGAACGATCCAATCGCTGACATTCACGGCTTAGCGAATACAGAAAACATTCAACTCGTCATGAAAGATGGCGTAATTGAGAAAAACTTACTCGCTTAATTCAAAGAGCGTTCCTCCCCTCTTCTTTAGAGGAAAGGAACGCTTTAGTTTTGTTGTAAAATGGTACTTTCTAATAAATAATTCACTTCATACTTCTGTGCCAAGTGACGTAACCACTTCCAAAGCTCCTTCTCTTCAATTTCTTCTTGTTGAAACTGTAAGAGTAAATCAAATGTCTCATTCTTCTCTTTTTGCGTCGCTTTCTTTTTAAAATAACCCCACATATGTTCATAGCTATTCGTGACAGAACCGATTGTCGGAATAAGCATCTTCGCCTCCTCAATCGCATGAGACAACTGTTCAATGTCCCAATTTTGATGACTTTTTTGAATGTGGCGATACGAAGCTTCATTATGTGCTAGCACTTCATATTTTGACGTGCGCCAAAGTTGTTCTTTGTTCATACAAATCCCCCCTTTCCATAAAAAAACACGCATACGATTAGTATACGTGTTTTTCAACATTATAGGAGTGTTTCAACTACTTTTTTCTTCCATTTTAAAAACTCTTCACTTAAATACAATTGATCAGAGCGAGGACGAGAGAAAGGTGCTTCAATCACCTCTTTAATCGTGGCGGGGTTCGTCGATAAAATGATGATTCGATCCGATAAAAACAGCGCTTCTTCAATGTCATGAGTTATAAATAATATCGATTTATCATATTGTTCCCACGTTTCCAAAAGCCAACGTTGCATATCTTTTTTCGTAAAAGAATCGAGATCTGAGAAAGGTTCATCTAAGCACATAATTGACTGTGGACTCAACAGGGCGCGGATGAAAGCGACTCGTTGTTTCATGCCTCCTGAAAGCTGATGTGGGTAGGCTTTCAGCATGTCTCCGAGATTCGCTTTTTGCAATAACTGTTTCGCAAGCTCTTCGTTCGGTGCGCCTGTTAATTCGCTACCGAGCGTCGCATTTTGTAAAACGGTACGCCACGGGAAGAGGGAAGGTTGTTGTGGCATATAACTAATATGCCCCCGTTCTCCCGTAATTTCTTTGTCCTCTAGTAATACTTGTCCTTCATCTGGTTGTAGCAGTCCCCCTATCAAATGAAAGAGGGTACTTTTACCACTACCCGAAGGTCCGATAATTGAAACAAATTCACCCGGTTGTAATGTGAACGTAATGTCGGATAAAATGAGACGGTCTCCAAATGACTTACTTAACGATTCGATTTTGAGGCTCATATCATTTTTCCACTCCTTCACGATTCCAACGAGTAAACAACTTCTCTAACAATAAAAAGAATCCAAAAAATAGTAAGCTCAATACAATGGTGACGACAATTGCTACAAAAACACGCGGTGTACGGTAAGAGGATGCGGACAATGTCATAAACACGCCGATCCCTTTTTGCGCACCGAGCCATTCCGCTACTACTCCTGTCATTACACTGTACGTTGCCGCAATTTTAATCCCTGAAAAAATCGATGGAATCGCACAAGGCAATTGTAATTTAAAGAAAATCTGCTTGCGATTTGCTCCCATCATTTTCATGTAATGCATCAACTCTCGATCTGTCTGTCCGAAGCCATCTAATGTGGCAATCGCAATCGGGAAAAATGCCGTCATCACGATAATTAATATTTTCGGAAAGTCTCCAAGCCCAAACCAAATCATAAAGAGTGGTGCGAGTACGATAATCGGGATATTTTGAGAAATGACGAGAAATGGCATAACAATTTCTCGCATAATCGGAAATATGTGCAAAACTGTTGCTGTCGTAATCCCTGCCAAAATTCCGAATGAAAAACCGATGAGTACTAATTTTACAGTAGATGCAATGTGTGGCATGAATGTCGGGAAGACTTCAATCATTTCTTTCACAATTAAAGTCGGTGCAGGCAATACCCAAGATTCGATTTCAAACAGTCGCGTCGCTACTTCCCAAAAAATGATAAATAAAAGTAAAGCGAGCGCTGGGCGCCACATTTTAGAAAATTTCATCATGTAGTTCCTTATTTTTTAGCATTTTCGATAAATTGATTCGTAAACGCTGCACTTGCATCCACTTCCACTTCAATGATGTTTTCATCATACATAAACTTAGCATAATCGACCCATCGCTTCTCTTCTTGCGTTCCCCATACTGGCGCATCTTCTTGATAAAGTGGTGACAACCACTCTTGACTGCGCTTCACTAATTCTGGGTTTAAATCTGGCTCTTCCGCAATTAAAATGTCCGCGGTTTCTTCTGGATTTTCAATCGCATATTCATATCCTTTTAAAACAGCTGTCACGAAAGCTTGAACCGTTTCAGGATCTTGTTCAATCATCTCTTCGTTCGTAATGATTACTGGAGAATACGTATTTAATTCTGGTGCGTAATCAATCGTTTTAATGAAGTTCATATCCGCTCCACGCACTTCTCCTTCGATACCTGTCCATGCATAGAAAATGTTGACGAAATCAACGTCACGTTGTGTCGCGATGAAGTAATCTGTGTTCCCAACTTGGACCACATCTACTTTGCTCGCGTCGCCACCTTCGCTTTTCATAACTGCTTGCAACATCGATTTTTCTAATTCTGAACCGTATGCCCCGTAAACACGTCCTTCAAAATCTTTCGGTGTTTTAATCCCTTTATCCGTCGGCGTGTAGTAACCACCTGTATGTTGTTGAATGATTGCAACGATTGAGACGACCGGCATATTTTCAGCCCGTGCTTGTGTCACTTGTGTTTGGAAGCTAATTCCGAATTCTGCTTTTCCTGTTGCGACAATTTGTTCTGTAGGCACTTCCCCTGGAAGCATAATTTCAAGGTCTAATCCTTCCTCTTCAAAATACCCTTGATCTTTCGCTGCATAAATTCCAGAGTGATTCGTATTCGGCGTCCAATCTAAAAAGAGTTGTACCTTTTTTAAATCTTCACCTGATTCTGAATTCGCGTCTTCTTTTTGTTCTGCTTCTTCCCCTTGACACGCGACGAGCACGAGTGTTAATAAACTGAGAAACAGTACTTTATACCACGTTCTCATTATCTTTTGTCCTCCTACTTTTTTATTCTACTGCTCTTCATTACATCTTTTTTTATTTTTTCAATAAAAAAATCCTCCTAATCGTTTCTTTTTCTAAAAAGAGACGCCTAGAAGGAAGTATGCAAAAATAAATATCTACTTCCCTCCGCTCGTATTAACGAGATCAGGTTCTAAGAGTAATTCTCAGCCTAATGGCACCCCTAGTAGAAAAAAACGTAATGTAATTGTATGTTCATCATAACCGAGTCTAAATATTTGTCGATATAAATTTTATTTTTTTAAATGAGCGGCGCTATTTCACCCGTGATTCTATCTTTCTTCATCACGTTAATATCCATTCATACAAAGGACTCGGTCTCCCTTTTCCTCCGCGTTTTTCTTCACCAACTTTTAAAAGTACATCAGCTTCTACTAAAGTTTTGACCAATCTTTGAGCGGTGCGACTTCCAATTGCGAGCTCGAGCATCACATCTTGTGTCGTAAAGGTCGTCCATTTTTTTGATAAGATTGTACGATATAAAGATTCGACATGATGAAGCGCTACTTTACTTTCTTGAAACTGTTCGTGCAAATAATCAAGCTGTGGCATAGCATGTTGTTCAACTTGATCTATAAATTGTGGCACTTTTTCCTCTTCTGCGGAAGCAATGGCAATCGATTGTTCACTCGTCTTTGAATAATGGAGTGCTTCTGTTGCATATTGCTCCGCTTGCAAAGCAGAGTCTCCAAATCCAATGCCTACTCGTAGTGTTAATTTATATTCATTATGAATATGTTCCAATTGCAATTGCATTTTAGAAAGTTGATCATAAACTTCACCACGAGAAGTCATAATTATATAACGCTCATGTCCCAATGTGAAAAACGAACCGTTCAATTGTCGACTCATTTGCAACATTGCCATTTGAATGCGCAATGCTTCAGTTTGAATATCAAATGAAAGTGCTCCTCTTTTTTCCAAACCGAAAATTTGAATCGCACATGCGGCAATTTGAGTTCTTTTGAAATAATCGACCTCTGCTCGTTGTTCAATCGCTTGAATCACTTGACGGGTAGCAAGGTTCGTTGTACTGATCCATTCTACTGGAATTCCTTGTTCACTCAAGACAGCCTTCACTTCTGGATAACAAGTGAGCACACCATCTACTTCATCCGCTTCCCAAGCAGCGGTATGTTTATCAATCAAAATTTGATAAGCATCATAAGGGTCAAAATATTCGACATAACTCAATTGAACCGGCATATTTAATTGCTCCAGTAAATGTTCCGCTGCTTCTCCTTGTTCTGGTAAGTCAATGCCAAAACGTATTTGCAAGCGGTCAACTTGATGCATAACATTTAACATCGCACGATAAAAACCCGCTTCTAACAACTCCACATAAAAAGCCCGCTTCGGGTCAATCACATCTTTACCGATGATATAAGGGATAATCCCTGAAAATAAAAAATAGTCGCAGTTTTTTCCTTTTTCATCAATCACTTGAGGAACATCGATAGCTGTTTCATAAACAATGGGCTTCATCGCTAATGGCGTTCCACTCCGTTGTGCGATTTTCACAATACGTTCTACGGACCCTTTTGGCCCGACTACACCTACTTGATACATACACTTCCTCCTATACAGACTAAAAAGACTGAGTGATGACACATTCTTTCGCTTTCGCCGAATAATGACGTCTTCACACAGTCTTGTTCATTTAGTTGTTCCAGTAAATAGGAGCTCCTGGACCGAGCGGTAAACCTGTCAAATACCAAACGATTAATAAAATAATCCAGAACACCCCAAAGAATATTGTATACGGGAATAGTCCGGCAATCAATGTTCCGAGACCAACTTTTTTATCGATTCGTTGCGCATACGATAAAATAAAGACGAGGTACGGGAACATCGGTGTAATTGGATTCGTAATCGAGTCCCCAATTCGGTACATCATTTGCGTAAATGCGGGATGATATCCTAAATACATAAACATCGGGACAAATACAGGTGCGAGCATCGCCCATTTCGCTGAAGCACTTCCGATCAATAAGTTGACGATAGCGACGAAGAAAATGAATGATACGAATAACGGAATTCCTTTAAATCCAATTCCTTCTAATGTTTCTGCCCCTTTAATCGCAATAATTTGTCCGAGATTACTCGAATTGAAGTATGCGAGCATTTGTGCAGAAATAAAGACGAGTGCAATGTAAGGACCCATCGTGCTCATCGCACGGCCTAAATGTCCGCCAAAGTCTTTCGTAGAACGAATCGTCTTGGCACCAATTCCATAAAAAATACCAGGTACTAAAAAGAAAATCATGACAATTGGGACGATAGAGTTCATTAAATGAGACCCTTGAATAATTGAACCTGTCTCAGGATTACGTAACCAACCGCTTTCTGGAATAACCATCGCTAAAATGGCTAAAACGAGTAATATTAACGAAATATTCGCAAATTTCAAACCTCTTTTCTCATCTACGGTGATCGCCTCATGCGCTTCTTGCGGTCCATCATACGTTCCAAAACGAGGAATCGTAAATTTATACGTTACCCACGTAGCAACAATCATTAAGAAAATGGTAGATACAGCTAAGAAATAGTAGTTCATCGCAGCATTTCCAACAAAATTCGGATCCACAGTTTGCGCACCGATTTCTGTAAAACCTGCCGCTAAAACGTCTGTCATTCCGATTAAAATATTCGCTGAGAAAGCCCCTAATGTTGCAGCATACGCAGCAAGCAAACCGACGAATGGATGAAAGCCAAATGTCATTAAGATCGTCGCCGCAAGTGGTGGTAATACGATTTGTGTCGCATCTCCTGCAACGTTACCGATAATCCCGACTAAAATAATCATCGGGATAATAATGCGCTTCGGTGTCGAAACAACCGCGCGCTTCATCATCGTTTTAAAATAACCGCTCTCATCGGCTAAACCGACCCCTAACATAATGACGAGCACCGCTCCGAGTGGCGGGAAATCACTAAAGTTTTTCACCATGCCGGTTAGCATCTCAATAAATCCATCTTTCGATAGTAAATTGTGTACCGTAATCGTTTCACCATCTACAGGACTTACGGCAGACCATTTAAAAATAGATGCCATCCATGAAATTATGACAATCATTAATGCAATTATCGCAAATAAGACAATCGGATCTGGGAGACGGTTTCCCGCCACCTCTATCCGGTTTAACATTTTATCAAAAAATGATTGTTTTTCTTTTTTCGTTTGTGTCGACATTGAATCGTCCTCCCCTACATTCAAACATGCCCTTTATTGTTGCGCTAATGTCGTTGCGACAGATAAAAAGTAGCGCATCCCATTTTTAAAAGCATCTTCATGAATTTCAAATTTTGGATGGTGGTGCGGGTAGTACTTGCCATCTCTCTCTTTTAAAGCGCCCACTCCGATGTAACAACTAGGTACTACATTAGAAAATGCTGAAAAATCTTCTCCTCCGAGCATCGGTTCAATATATTCAATTTCTAAATCTTCAAATTGACGCAATGTTTTTTCGACGATTGGCATTAATGTTTCATCATTGTATACAGGGTCATATCCATATTCATAATGAAATTCAATCGTTGCACCGTGCGCTTTAGCGACCATGTCGCTAATTTGTTCGATTTTCGTTTTAATCGTTTCGCGAACTTCTTCGGTTAAAGCGCGCACAGAACCGCCAAAAATCGCTTCTTGCGGAATGACATTATACGCCTCTCCACTTCTAAAACGTGTGATCGATAATACACCGCTTTGTAAAGGACTTAGACTGCGAGATACAATCATTTGTAAGTTAGATACAATTTGAGCAGCGATCGCTAAAGCGTCAATTGCATCATCTGGTGCTGAAGCATGTCCAGATTTCCCAATTATTTTCACGTCAAAAATATCAGAAGCTGCCGACATCGGTCCAACAGTCAATTGCATTTTCCCTAATTTTTCAATCGACCATAAATGCATACCGAGCACATGATCTACACCATTTAATACCCCTGCACGAACCATTTCAATCGCGCCACCTGGTGGTACTTCTTCGGCGTGTTGAAAAAGAAAAACATATTCTCCTACAAGATTTTCACGTGCGTCACTAAGCACCTTTGCAACGCCAAGTAACATCGACGTATGTCCGTCATGTCCACAAGCATGCATGACACCGTCATTTTGAGAGCGATACGGTTCGTCCACATCTTCCTGAATTGGAAGCGCATCCATATCAGCGCGCATTGCAATTGTTTTCCCTGAACCTGCCAAACCTTTCAAACGTCCCACAACGCTTGTTTTCGTTGGGCGTGTCACTTCGATTCCTTCCATTGCTTGCAATTGTTCCACAACATAAGCAGATGTTTCGACTTCTTCAAATGACAATTCAGGATGTGCATGTAAATGACGTCTCCACGCTATCACTTGAGGATGAATTTCTTCGACTGCTGTTTCAATTTGTTCGACCTTCATGTTGATCACCTCTTTTTATATTTGACGACTCTTTAACGTCACTGTCGTTAAAAGATAGCATATTTTTTTCGGTTTGAATAGCTTTTTTTGAAAATAATCTGAAAATGCTCGCAATATTTTTAATTCTCCACTTCTTTTTTGCATAAAAAAATACAAGCGATTGCGATAGAATCACTTGTATGTTCACTATTATTTCACTACAGTTACAGGGCATCCGATATGTTTAACTAACTTTTGACTGACGCTTCCGAGTACTACTTCTTGCAATGCATTTAACCCGCGACTTCCGATGACGAGTAAATCCAATTCAACTGCTTCAGCATATTGAATGAGCATTTTACTCGGATCTCCTTTTAAGACCGTTTGTTTCACTTCTACATTGGCTTCTTCTGCCCACTCGACCGCCCGTTGGAATACTTTTTTACGTTGTACATCTAATGTTCCGTGACTCGGGGTGAGCAAATGTTCTTTCTTCATTTGTTCGTATGTAACAACCGTTAACACTTCAACGCGTGCACCTTCGATTTTACTTGCGAGTTCAATCGCATATTTTGCAGCTCTTTCCGCATGAAAAGAACCGTCCATCGCTACGCCAATTTTCATTTTCCTACCTCCTCATTCCATTTGTCATATAATGCTCGACTTCTCTCATTTAAGTTTATCACGTCTACATGAACTCCGCGCGCTCTACATTGCGACACGTATTTCCATAAAGTACTTGCAGCTGATTCATCCCAAAGGGCACTGTTTTGAAAATCTAGTCGAATCGTATTTGCTTCATACGGTTTCATCGCTTGCATAAAAGCTGTCGTCGATGCGAAAAAGAGAGGCCCTTGTACGTCGTACACATCATCTTTTTTCACAACCGTTAATTTCGACATGTTCGCTACGAAAAATAATGAACTTAACAATACACCGATCACGACGCCAATCGCTAAATTATGCGTGTATAAAATGATGAGTACGGTAATGAGCATAACGATACTTTCTGCCAGCGGTGCTTTTTGTAAAAAGCGGAAGGAGCCCCAGTTAAATGTCGTAAAACTGACCATGATCATCACACCGACTAACACGGGCATCGGAATACGTGCAACAGCATCTCCTAAAACGAGTATTAAAAAGAGTAAAAATACACCCGATACGAAAGTAGATAAACGACCTCTTCCGCCAGACTTCACATTAATGATCGACTGTCCGATTAACGCGCACCCTGCCATTCCTCCAAAAAATCCATTCACTGTATTTGCGATCCCTTGACCGCGTGCTTCTTTATTTTTATCGCTCTCTGTATCCGTCATTTCATCCAATACTTGTGCTGTGAGCAAAGACTCTAACAGGCCGACAATCGACAAAGCAAAAGCATAAGGTAAAATGATGAAAAGTGTTTCTAACGTTAGTGGAATATCGGGAAGTAAAAATGCGGGTAATGTGCTCGGCATCGTTCCTAAATCGCCAATCGTTTGTAAAGAAACACCGCTCCATATCGCAATCGTCGTCATCAAAACAATCGCGATTAATGGGGCAGGAATACTTTTAATAAACCTCGGAATGATATAGACGAGAAGAAGCGTCACGATCGCATACGTATAAGTTGGAATCGTCCCTCCTATTAAATAAGGCAATTGACTCATAAAAATCATAATCCCGAGTGCATTGACAAACCCAAGCATGACAGAATTCGGCACGAATTTCATCAATTGGGCGACGCCACATAAACCGAGAATCCACTGAATAACCCCTGTTAAAATGGTCGCTGCTAACATGTATTCGACTCCGTGATTAGCGACTAAGCTCACGAGGACGAGCGCCATCGCTCCTGTCGCCGCTGAAATCATACCTGGTCTACCACCAAATATAGCGGTGAGCACCGCCATCGTAAAAGAGGCATACAGCGCATAACGGGGATCCACTCCAACGATAAACGCAAAAGCTAGTGCTTCTGGAATAAGTGCCAATCCGACGACAATCCCTGCGAGAATATCCCCTTTTATATTTCCAAACCATTGTTGTTGCCACGTAATCATTTCATTCTCCTTTCTACTTTTTCAACTTCTAGTTATCTTAACATCCGCTCACTCTTTTGAACAGACGAAAAAGCTCAACACCTAGTAGATGTTGAGCTGTTCATTATGAAAATAATTGTGGAATCTCTTCCATCAAAGTTTTCACGCTAAAGATCGCCATCATAATGACGACAACAATACCTGGAATCGTCAACCACTTCGGATGTTTATACGTACCGACAATGTCTTTTCGATGAGCCGCAATGAGCATGACACCGAGCGCTAATGGTAAAATTAAAGCATTCGCCGCTCCTGCTAAAATTAAGACGAGCACTGGGCGCCCAATGAATAAAAAGACCGATGTTGACACGATAATAAATCCGATAATGAACCAATTACTATATTTCTCAATGAATGGGTGAAATGTGCGGATAAAGGATACAGACGTATAAGCCGCTCCGACAACCGATGTCACCGCCGCTGCCCACATAATGACTCCGAACACTTGAATGCCGACGTCTCCTAACGCGTATTGAAACGCCTCTGCTGCTGGATTACCTTCTTCATTTAAGACATAACCTTGAGAAACAATTCCTAAAATTGCGAGGAAGAGAGCGATTCGCATCACACCCGTTACGCCGATTCCAATGAGCGAACTTTTCGTCACATCTGGTAACCCTTCTTGCCCCTTCACTCCAGCGTCAAGTAAACGGTGACCCCCAGCAAATGTAATGTAACCACCGACCGTACCTCCAACGAGTGTAATGATTGCGAAAATGCTCATCTGCTCAGGCCATAACGTATTCGCCAACGCTTCTTTTACAGGTGGCGTCGTTTTAAAAGCGACATAAATCATTAATCCGAGCATCGTTACTCCTGCAACTTGTGCGACACGGTCCATCACTTTCGCCGCTTCTTTCACCGCAAAAACGAAAATGGCGAATAACGCACTAATGCCCGCTCCTAGTACGGGGTCAATCCCTAACATCGCATTTAAACCGAGTCCCGCTCCTGCAACGTTTCCGATATTGAAAGCGAGTCCGCCAAATACGATAAACGCAGCAAGAACATACCCTAATCCAGGCAACACTTTATTCGCGATTTCTTGACCGCGTAAACCAGATACTGCGATAATTCGCCATACGTTCATTTGAGCGAATACGTCTAAAACGAGAGAAATCATAATAACGAAGGCGAAACTTGCTGCAAGTTGTTGCGTAAACACTGCCGTTTGTGTTAAAAATCCTGGGCCGACAGACGAGGTCGCCATGAGAAATGCCGCTCCGAATAATACGCTATTTTTCGTAGCGGACGATTGTTGTTCATTTAATAATGGTTGCTTCATAATGTAACTTCCTTTCTAAGACGACCCGACTGGCTCGATTTTCACTTCTTTATCATTTAAATGTTGTGCAATATTTTTAACTAATTGCACTGCTTGTACCGTATCTCCGTGGACACAAATTGTATGCGCTTCCAAAGGTACGACCGTTTCATCTACTGCTATCACACTTCCACGCAAAACCATCTGTTCAATTTGTTGTAACGCTACTTGTTCATCAGTGATCATTGCATTCGGTAATGTGCGAGAAGTTAACGTTCCATCTGGTTGATACGTACGGTCCGCGAACACTTCATGTGCAACAGTTAATCCGAGCGCCTCTCCCGCTCTCGTCAGTTCACTGTTTGCGAGCCCGTATAAAATTAACTTAGGTGAACTATCATAAACAGCTTGAGCAATCGCTTGTGCGAGCTTTTTATTTTTCGCTGCCATATTGTACATCGCACCGTGAGGCTTCACATGATGAATCGATTCTCCATGCAATTGCGCAAATCCTTGTAATGCGCCGATTTGATAAACGACCATATCATACGCTTCTTGTGGACGGACTGCCATCTCTCTACGGCCAAATCCAATTAAATCTGGAAAACTCGGATGAGCTCCGATTTTCACTCCGTGTTGTATAGCTTTTTCAACAGTCTTCCTCATGACAGAAGGATCTCCCGCATGAAAACCACAAGCAATATTTGCACTCGTAACATATTTTAAAATTTCATCTTGTTCCCCTAATTCATAACGACCGAAACTTTCACCTAAATCACAATTCAAATCAATCGTTGTCATTTCATAAGCCCTCCATTCCTTTATTTCTTTCGTTCAGTTTCGAAATTCGAAACCACTATCCTGAAAGTTAAAATTTATTCTAACATATTTTTTAAATTCGTCATCCTTTTTCATTATAAAAAAATAAAGTCTAACTTTTTAGTTTTTTAACAACTTTCACTTGTTTTTTTAATGTAACGATTTATAATACAGGCATACCCGAAATTTAAAACTTAAGTTTCGAATATCGGTACTAAAAAGGAGGAGTGAGCCGATGAATGAAACTGTTTCCATAAAACCGTTCGGTGAGAACGCCATTTACGTCTCTTTTGGCGAAACGATCGACGACACAATTTATTCACAAATTCGTCACTTTACACAACAATTAAATCGGCATCCATTCCCTGGCATGATTGAATACGTCCCTGCTTATACAAATGTGACTGTTTATTATGATCCAATTGCCGTTTTACAATTGAAGCGCTTTTCTAAAAAGGAGCTTTTTTTACACTCCCCATTTGAAATCGCTTCCAAACATATCGAACAATTGCTGCAACACGCCTATGAAGAAAAAGTGGAAGAAGTCGAGCGCATCGTGTCGATTCCTGTCGTATATGGTGGCGAATATGGTCCTGACTTAGCTTATGTCGCTAAGCATCATCAGTTAACTGAAGAACAAGTGATCCAAATGCATAGTGAACGAACGTATCGTGTCTATATGTTAGGCTTTGCACCTGGATTTCCTTTTTTAGGTGGAATGGATGAACGGCTCGCTACTCCACGTAAAGCGACACCACGCTTACATATAGAAGCGGGATCAGTCGGCATCGCTGGAGCGCAAACTGGAATTTATCCATTAAGTACACCAGGTGGATGGCAAATTATCGGACGTACACCGAAGCAACTATTTTTGCCTGAACAAACTCCACCTACTTTGTTACGAGCGGGAGATCTCATTCAATTTCAGCCGATTTCTGAAGAACGATGGGAAGAGGAGGTGAAACGATGAGTATTACAATCATTCATCCTGGCCTTATGGCAACTGTCCAAGACCGCGGCCGTTTCGGTTCACAACGGTACGGAGTAATCGTCAGCGGCGCTGCTGACTTAATGTCTCATCGCCTCGCCAACATTTTAGTCGGCAATGATGAAAATGCAGCGACGATGGAAGTGACGATGTTCCAAACTGCTTTTCGCTTTAATGAAGAAACGTTATTTGCCATTACTGGTGCAAACTTGCGACCGTTACTCAACGGGAAAGAAGTTCCGATGTGGCGTCCTTTACTCGCTCAGCCCGATGACGAATTACGCTTCCAAGCACCTTTGGAAGGTTCGCGCGCCTACGTCTCTTTCGCAGGAGGTCTTCTCGTTCCGGCCATTTTAAACAGTAAAAGTACTTATTTGCGCGCCCATCTTGGTGGATGGAAAGGACGAGCTTTACAACGAGGAGATACGATTCCATTCGGATTACTCCATGCACAAAACGAACAAATGAAACGTTACGTTTTAGAACATACGTCGATTTCTTGGTCCATTCGTCATTCAGAATTCGTGTCGTTTGAAAAAAAACGTGTCATCCGTTTCACAGAGGGTCTACAATATGAAGCCTTTACAGAAGATGCGAAACTTGCACTCGAACAGACAACGTATACGATGACTGCCCAATCGGACCGGATGGGATGTCGCTTATCAGGTGAACCGTTACGTTTAAAACGACAAAAAGAATTGTTATCTGAAGCAGTGACCGCGGGAACGATTCAAATTCCGAATAACGGGCTTCCTATCGTATTACTCGCTGACCGTCAAACGACTGGGGGATATCCGAAAATCGGACAAGTGATCTCTGTCGACTTACCTCGTGTCGCTCAACTACGTCCTGGAGAGACGATTCAATTTAAAAAAATAACGGTTCAAGAAGCCGAACGTCTTTATTTAGAGCGAGAATGGTTATTACATCAACTTCAAATCGGCATCGCTTTAAAAATCCATAATTAAAAAAACCTTCAACTGCGCCAACCAGTTGAAGGTTTTTAAACGTAATGAATATGTTCAGGGTCGTACCCCATCTGTTCGGATATTTGAAAAGCCGCTTCCTTTACTGCTTCGCCATATGTACGAACAATTTCTTCTGTATAATTCGCTTCAAGTCCGGCCATACTTAATGCACCGATCACTTCTCCCCGATAATCAAAAATCGGAGCACCGACAGCCGCGGTATGATCTTCGAGTTCTGAATAACTGACCGTATACCCGTCTCGTCTCGCCTGTAACACCGCATAGCGTATCGTCGTCTCATCTGTCATCGTTTTAAGTGCCATCGGATGAAGAGCCGTTCTTTCAAGGTAGTCCCGCAATTCTTGTTCATTTAGAAAGGATAAAATCGCACGAGGACAAGCCCCGGCATAAAGAGGACTTCGACGCCCAATTGCCGTATACAACTTCACTCGTTGATATTGGTCAATTTTTTCGATATATACCGCTTCATCTTTTTCACGCACGGTTAAATTGACTGCTTCATGGAAACGTTCATGTAAAGCATTCATATGAGGATAAGCAATTTGTCTTAAATCGATGCGACTGGATACGAGATGTCCAAACTTCAAAAAAAGCGTTCCAAGACGATATTTCGCATCGTCTCCTTTCTCTAGAAATCCAATATCTTCTAAAGATCGAATCATGCGATAAACTGAGCTTTTCGGAATTTGTGAAATATCGATCATTTCCTGAAATGTTAAAGCAGGATGATCGTAAAAAAGCTCGAGAATATCCATCGACTTGACGACTGTTTTATTTTTTTGACTCATGCTTTCACCTCATCCATTCTCAATATTGTATTCGTATGCTGTATCATACCATATTTTCAAAATAAAATAGAGTGCAACTAAAAAAACATAGTCGTATAAAAATCGACTATGCCTCAACTTTTAAAAAGCTCCGAAAGCATCTAACACACTATATCCACCTAAAAATATACAAACTCCTGTAATGATCGTTCCAATAATATTAATGAACCATCCGTTACGATGCTCTCCTAACAATTTTTTATTATTCATGACAATCATTAAATAAATGGCGATGACCGGTAATAAAATACCATTTAACGCTTGCAAATATCACTTTAAAACGTTTATTTTGCACGCCGCCTTCCCATTTAAAAACACTGCCGATATTCAATGCTGCACCAAGTGGACTAGCCAAAGCAGATGAAGATCCTGCTGCAAAGATTCCGAGTTCTGCAAGAAGACAATGAAACGTTCATCCGTTGGAAAGATGGTGGACGAGAGCGTTTTATCAACCGTCAATTTATTATCTCTTTCGATTTTTATCCAGCAGGTGTACCATTCGAAGACGAATCGATCGCTTAACAAAAGCCGTAGACTTCACCCGTCTACGGCTTTCATTATGAACATAACCTTATTTTCGTTGTTTATAAGGTGATATCAACGTATCAATTTCTGTACTATCTTACATGATAACGAAACTTTCTATTCATTGGTATCATTCTTTTTCCATCGTCACGAGCACGATTGTTTCTCCGTGACGTTCGACTTCTCTTCTTTTGATTTCTTGATAGCCGAGAGATTCATACAATTGAATATTCGATGCAATCATGAGACGCACGTTGCAACGAACTGCGCGAAGCCCTAGTTTTTCTGCCTCTTGTTCTAACATTCGTATAAGTTCTTTTGCATAGCCCTTCCCTCGAGCTTTTCGGCGAACGGCTAAACGATAAAAGTAAAGATAATCATCTTCTTGTCGAAAACGAACCGAGGCGAGAGCTTCTCCTTCCTCTTCTAATACGTAAGCTCGGTCAATCGTTGCTAAACATTCTTTCGCTTGTTCGAGCGTCTCATTCAATGCTCCTGCTGGAATCGGGTCATCAGCATATTCGCTAAAAGCATCCATCATAATCTCATGGACAAGTGTAGCATCTTTCGTTTCAATCACTTGCATATCACATCCTCCTCATCTTTTTTTAATCAATCCTTGTTCAAGCAAGTAATTTCTTGCGACGTCTTTCGCACTTTCTCCTCCTACATTAACAGCTTCATTCATTTTTTGCATTTCTTCATCTGTTATTTTCCCTGAGAGTTTCTCTAAAATAGCCGGAAGTTCTGGATATTGCTCGATAATTTCTTGTCGGACGAGTGGCGCGCCTTGATACGGAGGGAAAAGAGATTGGTCATCTTCTAACACTGTCAAGTGATACGTAGCTAATTCACTATCGGTCGAATACGCATCTAACACATCAATTTCTCCGCTTTCAATCGCTCTATAACGAAGCTTCGGTTCCATCGTTACGACGTCAGAAAATGTAAGTCCATAAAGCGACTGTAATCCGACATAACCATCTTCACGGTCTGAAAACTCTAATGTAAACCCTGCTTTTAATCGGTTCGCATACGCCTTCAAATCTGAAATCGTTTCGACTTGCAGTTCTTTCGCGTCGCTTTCTCGTATCGCTAAAGCGTACGTATTATTGTATGCCATCGGTTCTAAATAGACGAGTCCATATTCAGAAGCAATTCCTTCTTTCGCTTGTTCATACACTTCTCGCGCTTCATGTGTTTCGAGAGGTTGTTTTAACAATTCATTAATTACCGTACCTGTAAACTCTGGATAAATATCGATACTTCCTTGTCTTAACGCATTGAAAACAAAGGCCGTTTTACCGAGTCCTGGTTTTAATGTGACCGAGAGATCTGTTTCTTCTTCAATGAGTTGCCCATACATTTCAATTAAAATTTCAGGCTCTGCCCCTAATTTTCCTCCGATTACAATCGATGACTCTGATGATTTTATAAAGAGTGGAGCAAGTATGATACCAAAAGCTAAAAGTAACATACTGATAAAAGCGATTCCTGCTGAACGGTACGATAATCGTTCCATCCCGCGTAGTAAAGCGTCAAAAAATAAAGCTAATAAAGCGGCAGGGACGGCTCCTAAAATAATGAGTTCCGGTTGATTGCGATCAATTCCGAGCAAAATTAAATCTCCAAGTCCCCCCGCTCCGACTAAAGCAGCTAATGTAGCAGTTCCAATAATGAGTACCATCGCTGTCCGTATCCCTGCCATCATAACAGGCATCGCTAATGGGAGTTCAATTTTAAATAAACGTCGCATCCGGTTCATGCCGAGTCCTTCTGCCGCTTCAATGAGCGAAGCATTGACTTCTGTAATTCCTGTGTACGTATTGCGCATAATCGGCAATAAAGCATAAACGACGAGCGCAATTAAAGCTGGAATTTTTCCGATACCGAATATCGGAATCATTAATCCGAGTAAAGCGAGCGACGGAATCGTTTGCATTACCGCCGTCATATTGATGACGCTTTCTGCTATTTTACGATGTCTCGTTAAATAAAGGCTTAACGGAACCGCAATGATTACTGCAAAAAACAAAGCGATAAAGGAAAGTTCAATATGCTCAAGTAGTGCAACGAGCAATTCATCTTTTCGCGCATCCCAAACATTCATCATGACACATCACCTCGCCCGTCTAAGTAATGCCCGAGCTGACGAAATGCGTGTTCCCGTTCAATCGAACCGATTTTTTGACCGTTTTCGATAACGTGTACGAGCGGTGTATTCGTCAGTAAATGAAGCAATTCTTCCACATTTGTAGACAATTGAATGGTAGGGGCTTCCATCGAAATAACAGGCATCATCAATTGTTCAACGGTCACTTTTTTACGTTGCATAAATCGTTCAACGAACTCGCTTTTCGGTGCATCGTAAAATTGGTCGGGTGTACCGATTTGTTCAATCTTCCCTTCATTCAATAAACAAATGCGATCCGCTAATTTCAACGCTTCATTCATATCGTGTGTGACGAATACGATCGTTTTTTGAATACTTGCTTGAATAGCTAACAATTCATCTTGTAATTTTTCACGGCTGAGCGGGTCTAATGCGCTAAATGGTTCGTCCATTAATAAAATATCCGGGTCAGCAGCTAAAGCACGCGCTACCCCTATTCGCTGTTGTTGTCCTCCCGACAACGCATCTGGATAGCGTTGATGATATTCTTCATACGGTAAACCGACAAGAGCCATTAACTCTTGAACACGTGTTTTAATTTGTTCATTTGACCATTTCTTCATTTGGGGAACGAGTGCGATATTTTCTTCAATTGTCATATGTGGAAAAAGCGCAATTTGTTGTAAAACATATCCCATATTCCAACGAAGGGATTCCACTTCTAATGTTTCGATATTACGTTCATCGATTTCAATACTTCCACCTGTTAAAGGAATGAGTCGATTCATTAATTTTAGTGTCGTCGTTTTTCCACAACCACTCGGACCGACTAAAACGAGAAATTCACCTTTTTGAATCGTCATATTTAAATCACTTAACACTTCTTGATCACCGTATCGTTTCGATACATGTTTGAATCGTATCAAATCATCGCCTACTTTCCATTACCTAATGTTCTCATTTTTCCCTTTATTATAAGGGATAAACCGTAAAAAAAGCATCGCGTAAACGATGCTTCATTGCACTTATTTTTCTGGTTGATTTAAAACGATTGTTCCTGCATTTAAATACGTCGCAAATGCGGTCCATCCAAGATAAGGCAGCATGAGTCGGCCGGCTGTTTCATCGACTTTATAAAATGAAGAAGTCGTTGCACCTACAAGTCCTAACAGCATGGCGATATCGACAAGACCTGCTTCCTTATTTTGTTTACCGAAGTATAAATACGACCATAAAAAGTTTAATCCAAGTTGACTATAGTACAATTTAGATGCTGGTCCATTCTCTTCTTTTTGCTTTACAAGTCCGTGTGCGACGCCCATCGTCGTATATAAAATAGGCCATACGATTGGAAAAACGACAGTCGGTGGTGAAAAGGGTGGCTGTTTCATCTGTTCATACTGTTCTTTCGTTTGCTCATTTTTAGCATTTAAACGATTTGCAATATATCCTGATGCCATTCCGCCTACTACAGGTACCGCAATCGTCCATGCCCACTTTGTCCATTTCATATCCATCACCTCTTTTACCATAATTCCCCGTTCTTTCCTTGATTAAACGTCTACATTATTTAGGGCGTTTCATTTCGAAGTGTTCTCCTATTTTAGCATAAGAAGCGCCTGCCAAACGACTAACGGCTCTCAGTTGTTTAGCATCGATTCGCCCTTTATGATACAATGCTTCATCAATATGAAATTGAACGACGCGCGCAATTAATAAGTCACATCCTATTTCTTCCCCATTTCCACCTAATTCAATCGCTTTTTCTAAGACACATTCCATACGAATTTTCGCTTCTTGAATCGCTGGAACTTGCACTCGCTCACTTTCGACGAGTGTCATTCCTGCTAGTTGTACTTCACTCACATGAGAAGGAACGGAAGCTGCTGTTTCATTCACTTGTTCAACATTTTGTTCATCGACAATATGAACGACGAGCTCTCCTTTCGTGATCGCATGATGCGCTGTATCTTTCATTTTTCCTCCCACCCGTTGAACCGAAATGGAAATCATCGGTGGATTCGATGTTACGATATTGAAATAACTAAAAGGTGCCCCATTCACTACTCCATCTTCTGACAATGTCGTTACAAAAGCGATCGGTCTCGGAATTATACTTCCGACTAAAAACTTATAGTTGTCTCGCTCGCTTAACTCATTCGGATCAATTGATAACATAGACTTCATCCCCTTCTCTTGAATTACGTGTATTGTACTGAAATTTCCAATGATATGCTAATTATTCGAGTCATGTTCTTTCCATTGTTCATAATGAAACAATGCTCGTTTTCTCGCTTCTTCATGCATAATGATTGCGCCATTTTGTTCCTGGTGTACATCTTGAACTTCTGGACACCACGTTCGAATATACGCTCCGGTCTTCGCATATTTCTTTCCTTGCTCTAACGGATTGAAAATGCGGAAGTACGGGCTGTTATCGACACCTACTCCTGCAACCCATTGCCAATTTAATGCGTTCGATGCTTCATCCGCATCGACGAGTGTTTCCATAAAATAATTCATCCCTTTACGCCAATGGATACGCAAATGTTTCGTCAAAAAGGAGGCTGTAATCATGCGGAGACGATTGTGCATATAACCGGTTTGCCAAAGTTCGCGCATCGCAGCGTCAACAATGGGATATCCTGTTTCTCCACGACACCAACGCGTAAACTGTACTTCATCATCTCGCCAAGGAAATGTTTGAAACTTTTCATACAGCGGACGTTCTGTTACATGAGGCTGTGCCCAAGCTGTCATATGGGCAAATTCACGCCATAATAATTGCCGAACAAACGCCTCTTCTTGAAGACCGTATGCTATAACTGTGCGAGATGTCACGAGTCCTGTACTTAAATACGGACTAAGTCTCGTCACAGCCTCATTTTCAATTTCATCACGTGCATCTGCATACCAAGATAAGTCAATCGTTGCTAAATACGTCAGCACGTCTTCTTCACAAAGTAATGGAAATGTGATCGTTTCACTCCACCTCGGTAATTGTACATCGACTTCTTCCCAAGGGATTTCCACTTCTTTTTGGACACGCCAAGTGACAGAAGCTTCTTCAACGTGAAAAGGATACATTTTCGCTTTTTTATAAAAAGGGGTAAATTTTTGATACGGCTTGCCTGCTCCTGTTACGATTTGTGTCCATTCGACAAGCTTTGGACGCTCTATTTGATGACCGTATGCCCAAACTTCACTCTCTTTCGGAACATGAGAGACGAAAACGACTGGTATATTGTATGTTTTCATTTCTTCTCTCCAAGCAATGGCGATTTTCATCTCATACACATCCCGCATCGTCCACTTTTTTGGAACGACATGGACAAATCCAATCGCCCCATGTTCCATTGCCTCAGCAACGAGCCGATTATCCCTCGTCCGCATCGCTTCTTTCGTTTGAATCCAAATCATATTCATAACCTCCAATTATTATAAAAAAACGTCAGTAAACATTTTTCAACTATGCTACTGACGCTCCGTTTATATTCTTTTTTTCTTTGATTCCATATACGCAGAAATTGAAAAGAGGAGTACCGCTGTCCAAATAAAGATAAATGTCACGAGTTGCGTTTTGTCAAATGGCTCTTTGTACAAAAAGACACCGAGCATAAAGCTAATTGTTGGTGCTAAAAATTGGATGAATCCTAACATATAGAGCGGCATCGATTGCGCGCCTTTTGCGAAAAAGATCAAAGGTAATGCTGTCGCAATCCCACTTAAAATGAGTAAAATATTCGTTTTTGCATCGACTTGGAATAAAGAAGTCGGCGTTGTAGAAGCGAGGTATGCGTAAGCGATTAAAGCAAGTGGCACGATAAGTGCTGTTTCAATCGCTAGACCACGCAATGCATCGAGTTGAATTTGTTTTTTTAGTACGCCGTACGTCGCAAATGAA
Organism: Savagea faecisuis; assembly: GCF_042675605.1. Taxonomy (NCBI): domain Bacteria; kingdom Bacillati; phylum Bacillota; class Bacilli; order Caryophanales; family Caryophanaceae; genus Savagea; species Savagea faecisuis. The sequence goes on along the minus strand of NZ_JBHTJF010000009.1, from coordinate 6,487 downwards.
AAGGCGAGCACGAGTGCGACCCACGGTATAACACCAGCCGTCCAAACCATGTATAAAACACCAATTGTCGCAATGGCGACAGATATAAGTACTGCTTTCGACAATTTTTCACGGAAAAAGAAGACGCCAAATAAAATCGAAAGCAATGGATTCATATAATACCCTAAACTCGTCTGTAAAATGTGCCCGTTTTGAACAGCCCAAATGTACGTAAACCAATTCACTGAAATAATTAAAGAAGCTGCAAATAAAGAGAACAGTTGTTTTTTATTTTTCCACAAATACTCCCAATCTGCGCGTAACGCTGGCAGCTTTCCAATCAAACCGATTAAAATAAATGTCATAACGAATGACCAAATGATGCGATTTAACAATACTTCCATACTGTTGACATCTTCGATTAATTTCCAATAGATCGGGAAGATTCCCCAAATGATGTACGCACCGATTGCAAATAAAATACCACTTTTTTGTTGACTCATCGTATCCCTTCTTTTCTTTCACTATTTCTTTATTATATTTCAATTTCCGAAATTTTTATAGAGTCATTCGACTCGCATATAAAAAACCGCTCTTTTCAGAACGGTTCCTTCTTTATTATTCAATACATACTCGTTGTACCGTGATGGAAGATACATATGTTTCATCGACCTCGATACCAAGCCCTGGAGCTTTCGTTAACAATAACTGTTCCCCATTAAAAGGTACTTCTGCGACATCTTGTGTAAACATGAGCGGTCCTACCATCTCATTCGTTTCGATAATCGTTCGACTCATCGATAAATGAGCACCTGCCATCGTCGCAATCGCCGATTCTACCATCGACCCGACTTGGCAAGGCATATTAGCGCTTTCCGCCAAACTTGCTAAACCGAGTGCGCGGTAGATACCGCCTGCTTTCATTAACTTAATATTGAGCATATCGGCCGCTTCTTCTCGAATGACTTCCGTCAAATCATGCATCGACTGTACCCCTTCATCGATCATGATCGCGGACGAGACCGATTCTCGAATATGACGCATCGTGCGATAATCATGCGCTTTGACGGGTTGTTCATACCATTCTACCGCACAATGTTGCGTCGCTTCTATCACTTGAAGTGCTTCCGTTCGACTCCATCCTTGGTTGGCATCGACACGTAAATAAGCGTCTTCTCCGATCGCATTACGCACTTGACAAATACGTGCAATATCCGTCTTTACATCTGTTCCTACTTTTATTTTAATATGCTTATATCCTTCGGCAACGTAACGCTTTGCATCTTCCGCCATTTCTTGCGGTGTTTTAATACTGATGACACGCGGTACTATTAACGTATCGTGAGCACGTCCTCCTAATAATTCATACAATGGTAAATTCGCACATTTCCCCATCGCATCATACAATGCGATATCAAGCGCTGCTTTCGCACTCGGAGAACCTAAAATTTGCGCATCCCATTCCTGATGAATGGCATCAATTTGAAACGGACTCTTGCCGATTAAAAGAGGGGCAAGTTCATGAACGATGACGTCATATGTACTATGCCACGTTTCTCCCGTCACATTTTGATCGGGAACCGCTTCTCCCCACCCGACAATGCCATTGTCTAATTCAATGCGTGTGAAAATGGTCGGCATATCATCCAATCGCACGTAAGAAATAATAAAAGGTTCAATTAACGGTAAACGCGCTTGAAACACGTCTACTTTTACGATGTTCATTCCGTTTCCTCCTCATACGATTGAACGAGTTCAATCATGAATTGAATAGCATTAGGGATGACCTCTTCATCGATTGTAAATTTCGGATGATGGTGAGGATACTTACTTCTCTCTCCACCCATTCCAACAAAGACGAAGGCACCTTTTGCTCGTTCAGTATAATAAGCAAAATCTTCTCCACCCATGACTGGCTTCACTTCTTCAAAATGAGCAGCACCAAATGTTCGCTCAATGACTCGTTGAACGCGACGAGCACATTGTACATCGTTCACTAAAGGTGGTGTTCCGACAATATATTCAACCGAAGCTGTTCCACCAAATGCTTCCGCCATCCGTTCGCTCATTTGAACGATTTCTCGTTTTGCTAGAGCAACGGCATTCGGAGAAAGTGCGCGAATCGTTCCAATTAATTTCGCACGGTCTGGAATAATATTGTATGTCGTCCCTGCTTCAATTTGACCTACTGAAATGACAGCGGAATCGACCGCATCTAATTTACGACTAATGATGCTTTGTAGTCCTTGAATAATATGGCTAGCAATATAGATTGGATCGACCGTTTCATGTGGCATTGAACCGTGTCCGCCTGCTCCTTGAATCGTAATTTCAAAGTCGTCGATCGAGGCCATCATCGGTCCGTGAGCGAGACCTATTTTCCCTTTCTCCATCCCTTGCCATAAATGTAAACCGTATATCGCGTCGACATTTTGGAGCACTCCTTGACGCACGAGTGCATCTGCACCACTCGGTGTAATTTCTTCAGCGGATTGGAAAATAAGAACGACATTTGGAGCGACTTGCTCTCGATGTTCAACGAGCCATTTCGCAACTGCTAATAAAATCGCCGTATGTCCATCATGTCCACAAGCATGCATGACGCCTTCATTTTTTGATGGGAAGGCCACATCCGCTTCTTCTGTAACAGGCAATGCGTCGATATCTGCTCGTAACGCAATCGTTTTACTTCCTTTCGTTCCTTTTATGTAGCCGACGACGCCAGGCTCTTTAAAAGGTAATCGCTCAATACCTAGCTGTTGTAAACGCTTCGCGATATAGGCGGTCGTTTCATATTCCGTTCCTGATAATTCAGGATGTTGGTGGAAATAGCGACGATCGGCAATCGCCTCTTGTACATATTGTTGTATCATCTCAATTCCTCCTCTTTAAAATGGACCGTACTGAATCATTTGTGCGATGACTAAAAAGATAATCGCTACAATCATTTCCATAATGATAAATGGCATGACCCAACGTAACCACTTGCTCCACGAAATTCCCGCAAGTGATAAGCTCGCCATTAAATAACCGACAGTTGGGAAAATCATATTCGACATCCCATCCCCGAGCTGATAAGCGAGGACCGCTGTTTGACGCGTAACGCCTAACATTTCAGAAAGAGGTGCCATAATCGGCATCGTTAAAGCTGCTTGACCACTTCCTGAAGGAACTAAAAAGTTCAAGCCTGTTTGGAATACGAACATACCGACCGCATTTAACACACTTGGTAATGAACCTAACACTGCTGCAACACCGTATAAAATCGTATCAATTAATTGTGCTTCATTGAAAATAATTAAAATCGTTTGAGCGAACCCGATAATGAGTGCACCACTCACTAATTCGCGCGCACCATCAATGAATGCGTCCGCAATTTCACTAGGAGCTAATTTCCCGACGAGTCCGATTAATACCCCGTACATTAAAAAGAGCCCAGCAATTTCTGTAATATACCAATCATGTACTTTCACCCCATACATTAACACGATAAAATTCGATAAAAATAATAACATGACTAATTTATGGCGCATCGGCATTTTACCTTCTAATTTTGGCACATCTTGAGCCGTTTGCGTTCCAAAAATTCCTTTAGAAGGATCTTGTTTCACTTTTTTCGCATGATGCATAACAAATGTTGTTGCGAGTATATATAAAACGATGAATAAAGCAATTCGCAAACCGATTCCTGAAAACATCGGCAATCCAGCAATTTCTTGTGCAATCCCAATCGTAAATGGATTCATTACAGCAGAAGAGAATCCGACAGAAGCTCCAAGCATTACAATTGCAAATCCTGTCATCGAGTCGAAACCTAAAGCAATCGCTAATGGAACTAATATTCCAACATAGACAATCGTTTCATCCGACATGCCCATCAATGATCCGGCAAAAGCGAAAAACAACATTAAAACAGGAATTAATAACATTTCACGTTTCGCCATTTTCACAGATAACATAGCGATAAATGAAGATAAAGCTCCCGTTTTCGTTAAAATCCCAAACGTTCCGCCAACAATTAAAACGAAGAAAATAATATTCGCTCCTGCATACATTCCAGAATGAATACTGCTGAATATTCCGAGGACACTGACAGGATTGGATTCAACATATTCGAATGTCCCAGGTGCGATGACATCTCGCCCGCCGACTTCCGTTCGTTCAAATTGTCCAGCAGGTACGATATATGTTAATGCTGCTGCAAATAATATGAGCGAAAAGATTAATACATAAACATTAATTCCTTTTGTTTGTGGTTCATTTTCTTTTATTTTTGTACTCATTGTACTCTCTCCTCCGTCGTTACCGATTGAATATTTATACATATCATTGTAAAAGAATACGGAGAGAAAGAGAAATTACTTTTTCTAATCGTTACGATAAAAAATTTAAAAGGTTGGAAAATAACGTTAAAAAAGCGCTGAGTACTTACTCAACGCTCCTTTGTTGTCGAATCACCGACCAACGTTTTTCAATTAATTGCACAAATGCTTGCACATTTTGAAAATCTTTCATGTTAGAAGGATACATCATATACGTTTGCAAACGTTTCGGAAAACGAGCTAATACCTGAACCGTTCCTGATTCGATTTCCTTTTGCAAAATTAAATCGCTCAACAACACAATTCCTGCTCCTCCAATGACCGCCTCTTTAATCGCATCTTCGCTACCGACTTCGACAATCGTTTTCGGCCGGCAATTTAGCTCATCTAAACAACGCTGAATCATCGGCACCATTCCGTATGTAATGAATGGATACTGCTCGAACAATAAAGAAAGATCACACTGCGCATCCACTTCTGCATGCGCCACGAGCACAAGATCTTCCTCATCGATGCAAATATGTTCGACCCCTGGTAGTTCAAAATAGCCTGCGGTAATCCCGATATCCGCTTCATTCGTCTGCAATAGTTGAACGGTCGTTTCACTCGTCGCACAAACGAGAGAAAAGTGAACATCCATATTTTCCTTCAAAAAATCGCTCATAATTGCCCCTAAATAAAAGCTACAATAAAATTCAGATGCCGCCACTGTCAAACGCCCAAAAGGTGAATCAAACTGTCGCAAATCTTCCTCAATTTCTTCAACGAACGCAAAAAGCTTTCCTGTATGTGTGTAAAGCATTTTGCCAACTTCCGTTAAATATAATTTTTTCCCCATGCGATTAAATAGCGGATGATGCAGTTCTTCTTCCAACACTTTAATTTGTTGACTGATCGTCGGTTGGCTATAATTTAATAATTCTGCTGCCTTCGTAAAATTTAAACATTGCGCAACGACGTGAAATGTTTTTAAGTTTCGTAAGTCGATGGTCATTCTTCCTTTCTAGTCTTTACCATCCTGTTCGATCGTGAATATCCACGTATCATAGGCAGATTCTCATTTAGACTCCTCGTTTTATAATGTCATACTACGTATCTAATAGCTCCTGTATGCATTTTAACATAGGTTAGGTTCGCCTGATGAAATTTATTACGCTCTATGTGAACTACCCACCACTTAGTTAACCTTACGGTCTACTTGAAGTGGGGGCTTCTCGACTTATCGTTGCTTTTATTAGCCAACGAAAAATGACCGAGCTAACCCTCTTGTTCCAAGAGTTTTTGTTTCTATGCTAATAAGCGTAACCCTTCATTTTTAATGTTGATTGCGGCATTGTGGTCACGTTCTAGCACAAAACCACAAGAACAATGGTATGTACGTTCAGACAAGGGCATTCTCTTTTCAGCACCACAACATGAACATCT
>NZ_JBHTJF010000009.1:0-714 GCF_042675605.1 Savagea faecisuis | reverse complement strand
CGAAGGGATTTAGACATACCTTTCATGTCTAAATCTTCAATAATCACAGCGTCATAGTTTGTTGCTAATTCTTTTGATTTATGATGAAGAAAGTTTCTGCGCTGGTTCGCTACTTTTTCATGCAACTTAGCCACTACTAGTCGTTGCTTATTCCAACGTGCAGAACCTTTCTTGCGTTTGGATAGAATGCGTTGTGCTTTTGCTAGTTTGTCTAATGATTGTCGATAGAATTTTGGGTAATTGGCTTTCTTACCCTGTTCACTTTCGACATATAGACCGTCCATAGCGAAATCTAGCCCAACAACTTTTTGAATGGACACTGGCTTAATCTCTTTCTCGTATTCTGTCAAAATCGAAATATAGTATTTCCCTGTTTTTGTTTTAGAAATCGTACAAGATTTGATTTTATAATCAGCGGGTATTTCTCTATGCTGTTTTATTTTTATTGGCTTTTTGATTTTTGGCAGTTTGATATGACTATTTTCCAACTTAATATTGCCGTTTACCATATTAGTTGTATAAGACTGTTTTGACTTACGACTTTTGAACTTTGGAAATTTCGTATTGCCTTCAAAAAAATTCTTATAAGCCTTTTGTAAGTTCATTTGTGCATTTGCCAAAGCTAAAGAATCTACTTCTTTTAGAAATGAAAATTCGTCTTTATATTTAGCTGGTGTAGGGAACTTTTGCTTTTTAAGTGCTTCTTTATCATCT
>NZ_JBHTJF010000008.1:0-43096 GCF_042675605.1 Savagea faecisuis | reverse complement strand
TCCAACGGGGTTGAATAAAGAAACGGTTTATTTCATCAACAAGTTACTGTTCAGTTTTCAATGTTCATTTCGTCGCTTTCTTGAAGCAACTCTTATATCATAACTCAATGTCATTCGCTTTGTCAACAACTTTTTAAAAGTTTTTTTCGAAAGGTCAAATGCTTATTAAGTTCGTGTTGCAAAAGCAACGTTTATAACTATATCAAGGTTGTTTAAAAAACGCAACCCCTTTTCTTTAAAAACTTTAATTTAAATTTCTCTTCATTATATAACTTTTTTACATTTCAATTCGCGACACTTTTTTCAAGACTTGAAAATCAATTTCATCCCACACTCGTATCACTTCCACTCGTTTTTCTCTTCTTCAATCTTTGTTATTTTTTATAATCTTACATACTTCTCACTGTATTCTCATTAAATAATGATTGCTACTTAAACATCTCATTGTATAACCAAATAAAAAATCAGAAAGTGAGTAACTCACTTTCTGATTGAGAATATCTATTGTATTAATCTTTCGAACGCATTTGTGGGAAGAGTAAAATATCACGAATCGATTGTGCATCTGTCAATAACATAACGAGACGGTCAATTCCGATACCTAATCCGCCTGTCGGTGGTAAACCGTATTCTAATGCTTCGATGTAATCTTCATCCATATCATGCGCTTCATCATTACCCATCTCTTTTTCTGCGAGTTGCGCTTCGAAACGTTGACGTTGATCGATTGGGTCATTCAATTCTGTAAATGCGTTCGCGTGTTCGCGGCGCACGATAAATAATTCGAAACGATCTGTGAAGCGTGGATCTTCAGCATTTTTCTTAGCAAGCGGTGAAATTTCAACTGGATGTCCGTAAATAAATGTCGGTTGAACGAGTTGTTCTTCTACTTTTTGTTCAAAGAATTCGTTTAAAACATGACCGACATCCATCATTTTCTCTACTTCGACATTGTGTTCTTTCGCTAATGCATGCGCTTCTTCTTTCGTCATTTCTGGCCAGAAGTCTACGCCTGTATATTCTTTAACGGCATCTACCATGTGGAGTCGTTTCCAACGTGGTGCGAGTTCGATCGTATCTTCACCGTATTGAATAGTTGTTGTTCCGAGTACTTCTTGTGCGATATGTGCCACCATATTTTCAGTGAGTTCCATAATGTCATTGTAATCTGCATACGCTTGATACAATTCAATCATTGTGAACTCTGGATTGTGACGCGTTGAAATTCCTTCGTTTCGGAATACGCGACCAATTTCGTACACTTTTTCAAATCCACCGACTACGAGACGTTTCAAGTGTAATTCTAGTGCGATTCGAATATAAAGATCTAAATCGAGCGCGTTATGGTGTGTAATGAATGGTTTAGCGTTCGCACCACCTGCTACTGAGTGCAGCATCGGTGTTTCGACTTCTAAAAATCCTTGAGCGTCCAAATAACGGCGCATCTCTTGAATGATACGGCTACGGAGTACAAATCTCTCTTTGCTACCTTCTGTTGAAATTAAATCTAAATAACGTTGACGGTAACGTTGTTCTACGTCTTTTAATCCGTGGAACTTCTCTGGTAATGGACGCAATGCTTTCGTTAAAAATGTAAATTCGTTGGCACGTACAGATAATTCTCCGACATTCGTTTTGAAAATGCGACCTTTAATACCGATAATATCACCGATATCTACTGTTTTATATAAATCATATGCTTCTTCGCCAATTTCATCACGACGCACATAAATTTGAATTTGACCGTTCATATCTTGTAAATGAGCAAATCCAGCTTTCCCTTTACCGCGCTTCGTCATAATGCGACCTGCAATCGTTACTTCTGTTTCCATCTCTTCTAATTCTTCTTTTGAATATTGGTCATATGCTTCATGAATATCACTTGATAAATGCGTTCTTTCAAAACGACTACCAAATGGATCTAGACCACCTTCGCGAATCGCTTCCATTTTTTCACGACGCACGATAAGCTGATCGTTCAATTCGTCTAAATGAGACATTTCGTTCACTCCTTGATTCATTATCCGTTAATTGGATTTACTATCTTGTATTGTACACGATTTAATCAATCGTTTCATTGTTAAATTACAGTTTGTTGTCGTTCAGCAAGTTCTTGTTGGAAACCTTGTAAAAGATTTGTCAATTGTTCCTTCGTTTCCGTTTCATTCACAGCGCTTCTAATCGGACCGCTTCCTTTGATTCCTTTCAAATACCACGCTGTATGCTTTCGCATCTCACGCACCGCTACCCGTTCACCTTTCAAAGCCATTAAACGATTAAAGTGGAGTAAGCATACGTCGATTTTTTCAATCGGACTTGGTTCCTCTACGAACTCTCCCGTTTCTAAATAGCGTACCGTCTGGTAGATCATCCATGGATTCCCTAATGCAGCACGACCGATCATGACCGCATCTACACCTGTTTCCTCCAACATGCGCTTAGCATCTATCGGTGTTGCGACGTCTCCGTTTCCGATAAAGGGAATCGTAATTTTTTCACTCACTTGTCGCAATACATCCCAATTCGCTTTTCCTTCATACATTTGAACACGCGTACGACCGTGCATCGCAATGGCACTCGCTCCTGCTTTTTCAGCCGCTAATGCATTTTCCACCGCGAAAATATGCTCTTCATCCCAGCCGATTCGCATTTTTACACTGACCGGTTTTTCAACTGCTTCGGTTACTGCCGATACCATTTCATAAATTTTGTCAGGATTTAATAGCCATTTGGCTCCCGCTTCACATTTAATAATTTTATTGACGGGACAACCCATATTAATATCGATCATATCCGCGTTCGTCTGTTGGTCGACATATTGCGCCGCTTCTACTAACGTTTCTTTTTCTCCACCAAAAATCTGCAAAGCTAAAGGGTATTCTCGCTCGTCGATATGAAGTAAGTTCATCGTATTGCGATTGCGTTGAATAATTCCTTTATCACTAATCATTTCCGCATACACAAGACCTGCTCCAAATTCTTTCACTGTAAGGCGGAACGCAGAATTACTAATTCCAGCCATAGGTGCTACGACGACGCGATTGTCCAGTTCAATATTTCCAATTTTAAAAGGTTTCGTTGTCATGATGACTCCTCTCCTTCATAAATCCACACTTCACCTGTTGCTTCTTCTACATATTGTTTCAAAGGACGTCTCGTTTCAGAATGTACGAGTCCAGTAGATAATTCCAATAAAGGGACGAGAACGAATAGTCGCTCATGCATCCGTTCATGAGGAATGATTAACGACTCTGTCCGAATGACTTCTTCATTGAACAATAAAATATCGACATCGACTGTGCGCGGTCCCCAACGGATGACACGTTCTCTCCCTAATAACTCTTCAACGAGTTGACATACTTGCAGTAAAGCATCTGCCTCTAAATTCGTTTCAATTTCTACGACGATGTTTAGGAAGTTCGCTTGATCGACGAGCCCAACTGGTTCCGTTTCATACACAGAAGATTGACGTTTCACTTGAATCGCTGGGTGATGTTGGAGTTGTTCGACCGCTCGAGTTAAGTAGTCCATGCGATTTCCGATATTTGAGCCAATCGATAAATACGCTCGGTTCATCGATAATCGCCCCGTACAATTTCAACCGCTACATGATTGTAATGTCCTGGAATGGGAGGGTCCGGCTTGATAACTTTCACTCGAACTCCCTCTGTCAATGGTGAAAACTTTGTCAAAATACTCGTTGCGATACGTTCTGCTACCGCTTCAATCAACTTAACAGGCTCTCCTTCTACAACTTCCTTCGTCGCTTCATACACTTCCGCATAATTGATCGTCTTCGTTAAATCATCTGTTTCTCCCGCTTCCTGTAAAGAAACCGCTAATGAAACATCGACATTAAAACGTTGACCGAGACGATTTTCTTCCTCTAACGCACCGTGATAACTATAAAACTGCATGTTTTCAATATGAATATAATCCATGTTCATCCTCATTTCATTAATGCATTTAACATTTTAACCGTTCGCACCGTTTCTTTCACATCATGTACGCGCACGATATGAGCTCCGTTTAATATGCCGTAACTGACCGTCGCAAGCGACCCTTCTAACCGTTCTTCTACCGGTAAATCGAGTACATATCCAATCAAGGATTTACGGCTCGTGCCGAGTAAAATGGGATACCCCCACTCATTTAACTGTTTTAAGTGTTGCATCGCAATTATATTTTCCGGTTGTGACTTCGAAAAGCCGCCGATACCTGGATCTAACCAAATGTTTTCTTCGCGTACGCCAGCTTCTTTTGCGATTTTAATGCTACGCTTTAAGTCCGCTTCATACCCCGCAATAAATCCTTCTGGGTAATCCGCTTCCTTTCGATTATGCATTAAAATAATCGGAACATCGAAACGTGCCGCAACTTTTGCAATTGCTGGTTCTTTCTGTGCTCCCCATACATCATTAATAATTGAAGCCCCCGCGCGCACCGCTTCTTCCGCTACTTTTGCTTTATACGTATCGATGGAAATGACGCAATCCAATTCTTTCGTCAATGCTTCGATAATCGGCACGACTCGACGGATTTCCTCTTCTTCTGACACAGGCGCATGCCCTGGGTATGTCGACTCTCCACCGACGTCAATAATTCGAGCCCCGAATGCTAACATTTCTCGTGCGTGTTCGACAGCTTTTGTTACTTCGTTATATTTTCCACCATCTGAAAACGAATCTGGCGTCACATTTAAAATTCCCATGACGACAGGTTCTTTTTGAAAATCAAATGTTTCTCCTTTAATGACGTACGGTTTCACTTTTCATTCTCTCCTTTATGCACAACTTGTTGATAAAGCGCGTGTAGATGTTGATAAATCGGCCCTTTATTTCCTAGTAATCGTTTATTTTCATAACTTTTAATCGGAACGAGCTCTTGTACCGCGTTCGTTATCCACATTTCATCTATACTATGCAAGTCTTCTTCTTTAAACTCACCGATACATACTTCATAATGACGTGATGCGATTTTTAAGACGGTTGAACGTGCTGTCCCTTCTAATAAGCCGGTTGCGGCAGATGGGGTATAAATGACATTGTCCTTCGACCAAAATACGTTCGATGTCACCCCTTCTACGACATACCCTTCACGGTTAATCAAAATCCCTTCTTCTGTCGCCAAACTATTTAATTGTTGACGTGCTTTGACGTTATTTAAAAAATTAAACGATTTATGGCGATATGTTGTTTCCTCACTATTACGTGGCACTTCAATGCGATAAGCACTTTTTTCTGTTCCACGTGAAACATGTAGCTCTTTTCTTAGCAATAAAACATGCACGGAATCATATTGCGGAACCGCCAACCCTAAACCTTCTTCCCCTGCGTATACGTTTAATCGAAAATAACCATCATTATTTCCGTCCAGTTCATTTAATTGATGACATGCAATACGCAATTGTTCAGGCGTTAAAGAGCATGCCATATTTAAATCAGTCAACGCTCGAGTTAAACGTTCAAAATGAGCATCGAGTTGAAAAATCTCACCATTATACGTGCGAAACGTTTCAAAAAAGCCGACGCCATACAAAAAACCGTGACTCATCGGCGAAATCGATACATCGCTCTCTTTCATAATCATTCCGTCATAATAACAATACACTTCACTCACTCCGTTAATCGCAAAGCTTCAAACAATGCTTCTGCTTTCATTAACGACTCTGCATATTCCTCTTTCGCTACAGAGTCACTCGTAATTCCTGCACCCGCTTGTACATAATATGTCCCCGCTTCTACAAGCGCTGTACGAATGACGATATTCCATTCCAAATTACCATCAAAACCAATCCAACCGATTGACCCTGTATATAAATTTCGCTTCGTCGGTTCCAATCGTTCAATTGCGTGTAATGTTGGTAATTTCGGATCACCCGTTATCGATCCGCCTGGAAAGACCGCTTCTACAAGCTGCTGTAACGTAACATTATCTTTTAAGCGACCTCGCACATTAGATACGAGATGCATGACATGGGAATATTTTTCAATCACTTCCGACTCATTCACTTCTACCGTGTTCGGCACACATACTTTTTCAAAATCTTTCACTTCAAGTTGAACGAGCATATCATGTTCTTCTAAATCTTTACGCGCACTTTTTAAATCTTGAATATATGCTGCATCTTCTTCTGGTGTCGCACCGCGTGGTCTCGTTCCTCCAATCGGACGAGTTTCAACTTGAGTTCCTCGCTTTTTCAACAACAATTCAGGAGAACCACTCACGACTTGAAATTGTTCATGTTGAATAAACGCCATATAAGGGGACGGATTAATTTGGCGTAACACTAAATACATATGTAATGCTAGGATATCACTTTTCGCTTTTTGAAGAACGGTTAAATTTACTTGTTCCACATCACCATTTTCAATCAATCGTTGAATTTCAGCTACCCCTTCACAAAATACATCCTCTGACATCCCGGCTACAACTTCAAGTGAGCGCCTATTACCGCTTATTTTTTGCTCGTATTCACGAGCGTCTAACCAAAGCTTCTTCCACCATTTTAAATGTTCATCATCTTTGAACGTTAACCATATGACCTCTTCCGTCGTATGATCGAATATCGCATAGTCTTCAAATAAGTAATAGACGACGTCCGAGATATTCACTTCTGTCGTCGCTTCTTCTCCGATGTCCATATAGCGTCTCGCGTAATCATAACCGACAAACCCTAAAAATCCGCCTTTAAAAGGTAAATCGACATCGACGCTTTCGATGTGCATCGCTTGTCGTTCTTGCTCTATATATTGCAAAGGATCTAAATCGCTAAAAAACTCTCGTTCGCCTTCAATGATTCGAACACCTTCGTTTGTTGATTCATAACGTTTCAGTGGATGCATCCCTACAATAGAATATTTTCCGCCTCTACCACTCTCTAACAACATATGATGCTGTTCATCTTTCCCTAACGAAGCATATTTTCCAATAAACTGTTCATGCGTCATATGTCCTCGTTCTTCATAAACCTTTCGTTTCATCGATTTAATCCTCCAACTTCGTTCAGTTTCAAATATTTTTTCCATTCTATTTTACCTCTTCTAGAAGTCATTCTGCTACCCTTTGCGCTTATTGCAAAATAAAAAGCGTAGCGAGCGGATTTCTCCCGCTTCACTACGCTTCCATTCAAATATCTTTAATCATCAAAGTGATATAAAGGTGTGCTCAAGTAACGTTCTCCATTAGACGGTAAAAGTGTTACGACTGTTTTTCCTTTTCCGAGTCTCTTCGCTAATTGCAAAGCACCGTAAATCGCCGCTCCAGAAGAGACACCTCCTAAAATTCCTTCTTCTTTCGCTGCGCGACGAGCGTATTCATATGCATCGTCACCTTTTACTCGCATAATTTCATCATACACTTCTTCATCTAACACTTTCGGAACAAATCCAGCGCCGATCCCTTGAATTTTATGTCCCCCTGGTGCATCTCCTGACAATACAGCAGACTCATCTGGTTCAATCGCTACGATTTGAACGTTCGGGAAGTGTTCTTTTAACACTTGTCCGACACCTGTAATTGTTCCTCCTGTTCCGATTCCTGCGATAAATGCATCGACTTGATCGAGCGCTTCAACGATTTCAGGTCCAGTCGTTAAACGGTGTACTTCTGGGTTCGCTTCGTTATTGAACTGCTGTGGCATGAACCAGCCATTTTCTTTCGACAATTGTTCCGCCTTTGCAATCGCACCTTTCATTCCTTCTGCGCCTGGTGTTAAGACGAGGTCAGCTCCGTAAGCGCGAAGTAAATTACGACGTTCTAAACTCATCGTATCTGGCATTACGAGCACTGCGCCATATCCTTTCGCTGCTGCGATCATCGCAAGTCCGATTCCTGTATTGCCGCTCGTCGGTTCAATAATTGTGCTACCTTCTTTTAACTCTCCTGATTTTTCAGCCGCTTCAATCATCGCAAGTGCAATACGATCTTTCACACTTGACCCTGGATTAAAATATTCTAATTTCACATAAACGTCCGCGTCATTTTCACCTGTTAAACGGTTTAATTTCACTAACGGTGTTTTCCCTACTAAGTCTGCTACTGAATTCCCTACAATGGCCATGGTCATTCTCCTTTTTTAATTCCTACTATTTTAATATGATTAAGATTAGTATACAACTTCATGCGCTAAAGTCAACCCATATACTAGGTTTTAAATACAAAAAAGCGAGGAAGTTTTACTATCCTTCCTCACTCATCATTTATTTCTTTTCTTGATAAATCCAATCAACTTTAAACTCTTTCCAAAATACTTCTGGTCGGACGTTTAAAGGGAGTTGCTCCATCGCTAACACTCGTTTCACTTGCTCTTTTACTGCATCAAACTCAAAGTTCTTTTCTTCAATGACATCGTTAACACGAATGACTGCGTAAGTTCCATCTTCTAAACGAATTGGATCACTCAGCTGTCCTTTTTCTAAGTCTTTTGCAGCTTTTAAAATTTTATCATCCATCAACTCAGTCGAAGTGTTGATATAGCCTAGGTCACCGCCTAAGTTGGATGATTGAATATCAATCGAGCGTTCTTTCGCAAGCAATTCAAAGTTCGACCCGTCTTTCACTTCTTCAATCGTTTGCTTCGCTTCTTCCTCAGTGTCCGTCACGATAACGTATGTGCGATAAGACGTCGGAACATTATATAAAGAACGATGTTCATCGTAATATGCTTGAATTTCATCATCTTCTATGACGATGTCATGCGTGAGCACTTTCTCTAAAATGAGGTTCGCTCGAATTTGTTCACGTAAAGATTGCTCATGATTTCCAATCGTTAACTGACGGTCAGAAGCCGTTAATAAAGCAAGCTCTAAATCGACTTCTTCTTCCGTCACTTTTAATTTATATGATTTTGCTGCTGCTTCCATCACTTGCTCGTTAATGAGACGTTGCAATGTTTCACGGCCAATTTCACGTTCCATCGCATTCATCCACGTATTGCGATCGATTTTTTCAGATCCAACTGTCGCAACCGTTTCGTTCAACGTTCCTTTTTCACTCGGCAGTAAAAGAAGGATGAGTAAAATGAAGTTCATGATAACCGAACCCGCCAATAAAACGAGTAACGGTTTACGTTTTAATGTTCGTCTTCTTTTAGGTGGTTGTGGGCGTGCTTTTTCTGGTGGAGCTTGCCTTTGTTTCGGTGAAGCTTGGCGATTACGCACGCGCTTCATTCAATAACTGCTCCAACTCTTCTTTAGAATAATGATACTTTTCAAGACAGAAATGACATTCTGCTTCCGCTTCACCATTTTCTTCAATCATCACTTGGATTTCTTCTCGTCCTAAGCCGACAATCGCATTTGCAAATCGTTCTCTCGAACAATTACATGCAAATTGAATTGGCATTTCATCCACAATGTCCACACGCTCTTCCCCTAAAATCGCATATAACATTTCTTCTGGTGTTAACCCATTGTCAATCATCGTCGATACCGGCGTCATTTTTTGTAATGCTTCTTCTAATGCATCGATCGTTTCATCCGTTGCGCCTGGCATCACTTGTAAAATAAAACCGCCCGATGCTTTCACTGTATTGTCAGGGTTCACGAGAACACCTAAACCTACAGCAGATGGCACTTGTTCAGATACTGCGAAATATTGTGTGAAATCTTCCGCAATCTCACCTGAAACGATTGGAATTTGTCCTGTGAAAAAGTCTCGTAATCCGATATCTTTCACGACTGACAATGTCCCTTCTGTACCGACAACACCTCGGACATCTAATTTGCCTTGTTCATTTAACTCGACATGCGTTTGCGGATAAAGAGCGTATCCACGAATATCCCCCTTCGCATTCGCATCGGCGATAATCGCACCGAGAGGACCGTTTCCTTCTACTTTAATCGTTAACTTTTCTTCCCCTTTTAACATCGCGCCCATCATCACCGTCGCTGTCATCGTTCGACCGATTGCTGCTGTCGCAGTTGGCCAGCTATTATGACGGCGCTGCATCTCTCCTACTACTTCTGTTGAACGCACGGCATACGCGCGAATCGTTCCATCAAATGCTAATGCTTTTACTAAATAATCGTTTCCCACGATCGTCACCTCATTCATTTCGTTCATATATTAAATGTAATCCTTTTAATGTTAAAAAATCATCGACAACATCAATCGCATCCGTTTCTTTTGCGATTAATTGTGCCATGCCTCCTGTCGCGATGACAGTCGGTACTTCTTTGCTTTGTTCTTTCATCCGTTGCACAATACCCTCAACTTGTCCTACATAACCATAGACGATTCCCGCTTGCATCGCTTCTACTGTGTTACGTCCGACTACTTGTTCAGGTTGAATAAGTTCAACACGTGGTAGTTTAGACGCGCGATCAAAAAGTGCCTCCATCGAAATACCGACTCCTGGCGCAATCGCTCCCCCCATGTATTCACCTTTCTCATTGACGTAACAATATGTCGTCGCTGTTCCGAAATCTACAATGACGAGTGGACTCCCATATTCATGAATCGCTGCAACGGCGTTCACGATACGGTCCGCTCCGACTTCTTTCGGATTATCGTACTTAATGTTTAAACCTGTTTTAATGCCTGGCCCTACAACGAGTGGTCGTTGATTAAAATATTTGCGACACATTTGTTCTAGCGGAAACATGACTGGTGGTACGACAGATGAAATAATAATGCCGTGAATTTGATTAAATTTCAAACCGACATGATTAAACAATGATTTGACTGACATCGCATATTCATCTTCTGTACGGTGACGGTATGTTTCCATACGCCAATGATGTTTCAACTCACCTTTGTCATAAACCCCTAATACGATATTCGTATTCCCCGTATCTAATACTAAGATCATTTTCTCTAGCCCCACATTCTCAATGTTTTCCACGTTATCATAACATATTACAAAGAGAAAAAAACAACTCCACTCTTAATTTTAACTACATTCTATCGTTTCTTATTTCGATAAAGAAAGACGGAAAGTTGAATGTTATCATTCAACTCCCCGCCTGTTCCATTTATTGTTTATTATTTTCGTCCTCTTGCGTCTTAGATGTTGTGCCGAGGTCTCCCATAATTTCAACCTCTGCTTCGCCTGTATCTTCTGGAATTTGATCCTCTGATTTAGGTTCAGCAACTGAAGTTTCTTCTGATGTTGTTTCTGGCTCGCTCTCTACAGCCGCTTGTAATTCTTCTGGACGATTATTTTGATCATATAAACGAACTGGTAATGTACCATGTTCTTTTAAATGATTAATTTGTTCTGCGTCGAGTGTCTCTTCTTCAAATAATGTATCTGCGATTAATTGGAGAAGGTCTTTGTTTTCACGCAAAATATCGAGTGTACGTTCATATTGATCTTGAAGCATCGTTTGAACTTCCTGATCGATGAGTCGTGCTGTTTCATCTGAATATGTCGGTGCACCGCCGATATCTCGACCGAAGAACATTTGACTGCGCTCTGCGCTTAAATGAACCGGACCGAGCTTGTCGCTCATACCGAATTCTGTAATCATGCGGCGTGCTAAGTCTGTCGCTTGTTGGAAGTCATTAACGGCACCCGTCGATACGTCACCTAAAATAATTTCCTCCGCAGCGCGACCGCCTAACGTACCTGAAATACGGTCTAACAATTCTTGTGTCGTCGATAAGTTACTTTCATCGCGTGGAATACTAATTGCATATCCACCCGCTTGGCCACGAGGCACGATTGTCACTTTATGAACGAAACTCGCATCATCTAACATTAAGCCGATGACGACGTGTCCCGCTTCGTGAATTGCGACACGACGGCGTGTTTTCTCAGAAATAACAGAGTTCGACTTCGCTGGCCCCGCAATAACGCGGTCCGTTCCTTCGTCGATATCAGACATATCAATTTTCTTCTTATTGCGACGAGCCGCAACAAGTGCTGCTTCGTTCAATAAGTTTTCTAATTGGGCACCAGAAAATCCAGGTGTTTGCTTTGCAACAACATTTAATTTAACTGATTCGTCTAACGGCTTATTGCGTGCATGGACGTGTAAAATCGCTTCGCGGCCTTTCACATCTGGGTTATGCACTAAAATTTGACGGTCAAAACGACCTGGACGTAACAATGCAGGGTCTAAAATGTCCGCACGGTTCGTCGCTGCGATGATGATGATTCCTTCATTACCGTCGAAACCATCCATTTCAACGAGTAATTGGTTTAACGTCTGTTCACGCTCATCATGTCCACCGCCGAGTCCAGCGCCACGCTGACGACCGACCGCATCAATTTCGTCAATGAAAATGATACATGGTGAATTTTTCTTCGCGTTTTCAAACAAGTCACGTACACGACTCGCTCCGACACCGACGAACATTTCAACGAAGTCAGATCCTGAAATCGAGAAGAATGGTACGCCCGCTTCACCAGCTACCGCACGTGCGAGTAATGTTTTACCCGTTCCTGGTGGTCCTACGAGTAAGATCCCTTTCGGAATACGAGCACCTAATTGAATATATTTGCGCGAGTCTTTTAAGAAATCAACAACTTCAACGAGTTCTTGTTTCTCTTCGTCGGCCCCAGCTACGTCAGCAAAGCTTACTTTTTTGCCTTCGTCTGTATGCAACTTCGCTTTACTCTTACCGAAGTTCATCATACGGCCGCCACCGCCGCCACCTTGCGCTTGATTTAATAAAAAGAAGAATAGGATGATGATGATGATAAACGGTAAAACCCCGACGATAAATGTAGCGAACATGCTTTTCTCAGGTGCTTTTTCGAATTTAAATTCATGCCCTGTTTTCGCAAGCTCTCCAATCTTATCTAAAACTGGTCTATCGTCCATCGGTATGTTCGTTATGAACGTCTCGCCCTCTTCTGCATCTTTCATCTTCCCTTTCACTTCATAGACGAGTTGCATCGGTTGCAACTCTGCTGCTTCGATATTGCCCGCTTCTAACGCATTGACAAATTCATCGTAACGAATCGGCTGCATCTTCGGGTTCGGATTGTTAAGTAAATTGAAGACTCCTAGAAGCCCAAGGAACAACAATCCATACAATATAATATATCGCATCGTTCGATTCATCCTAAAATCCTCCTCATTTCATTCACAAAAAACTATTGTAAATCTTAACATATATTAACACTTACCTACAATGAAAAAGCCTTTTCAAGCTCTCCTATTGTTCACAATTAAAACGAATAAATTTCTTTTTTCAGAACACCGATATATGGTAAATTACGGTATTTCTCCGCATAATCTAAACCGTATCCGACGACGAATGCATCCGGTACATCAAACCCAACGTAATCTGCTTTCAAGTCCACTTTTCGACCTGTCGGCTTATCGAGCAATGTCACGATTTGAATCGAATTCGCTTGGCGATATTTGAAAAGGTCGACTAAATACTTTAACGTCTTACCGCTGTCGATAATATCTTCAATAATTAAAATGTCGCGTCCTTCTACGTTCGTATTTAAATCTTTTACAATTTTAACTTCTCCAGATGAAACGGTCGCATTACCGTAGCTTGAGACATCCATGAAGTCGATTTCTAAATAAGCGTCAATCTCTTTCATTAAATCACCCATGAAAGGAATCGCTCCCTTTAAAATACCGATTGCGAGTGGATATTTATCTTTATAATCTTCAGTGAGTGTTGCCCCTAATTCTTTCACTTTCGCACGGATTTCTTCCTCTGTAATTAAAACTTCTTGAATGTCTTTTTCTAACATGTTTTTCTCTCCTTTAATTTCGCTCGACGACAAGCACATATTTTTGCTCATCGCTTTCATTTAAACGTACATCATAGCGACATCTCAAATAAGGCACAACTAACACTTCATCTCGTTCATTCACGATAATTGGCCAAGCATCTCGTTGTTGTTTGGCTATTTTTTCATCGATAAATAGACGTGCTAGTTTTTTCGGTCGTTCCATTCCTTCCCAATGTAAACGATCACCTTCTCGACGTGTCCGAATTCGCAAATCGGATTCGGAAAGTGAATAATATTGTTTAGACTTTTCAAATGATTGAATATCTTTTTGGAAACATAATTGAAACGTATAACTTCCCCATTGAACAATCGTATTCAATGGCAAGGAAAGCTCAGTACCTCGTTTCAAGCGTTCTCTCTTTTCGAAATAAGCTCGATTGTAAGAACGGCGAACTTGATACCCATTTGGCAAGTGAACAACTTGTTCTCCTGCTTCACGATTGAGTTCAGCTTGAATTCGGTTTAGTAAGCGTTTTGAATATGTAATCTCTTCGTTTTGATTCGAATAAAGATAATTCAATAGTATTAGAATGACACGGCTTTGTAAAGCGCTGGCCTCTTTTTGAAAAGCATTACAATCGATGATTTGTCTAGACTTTGAAGATTCAATTTGAACACGTTTCAAGGATGCTTTCGCTAAATCATTCAAAGCTTGCTCATCCAATTGATTTCCTCGCAAACTGCGCGCTACTAACTTTGAATAATTTGGTTCAATTTTTTCAATTTCAGGTAAAACGTGTTGACGAATCGCATTGCGGACATAGTCGTCTTCGTCATTCGATGGGTCGTGGCGATAAGGATATTGACGGGCTTGTAAATAAGTTAGTAATTCTTTTTTCGTCACTTGAAGTAATGGACGCAATAACTGTTTTGTATGAAAAGGACGTTCCGCTAAAATACCGATCGGCTTTTGCCCACGCAACATTTGCATCATCGCCGTCTCAATGTGATCATCTAGATGGTGAGCCGTTAATAAAAGGTCATACCCTTCTCGCTCCATTACTCGATAAAAAAAGTCATAGCGTTCAATGCGACACCTTTGTTGGACATTGTCTCGATGCTGTACGACTAACTTCGGAATGTCGATGCGTTCACTATAAAAAGGAACACCGTAATTAGCACTTAATTGTTGCACAAATTGTAAATCTTCATAAGATTGTTGTCCCCGCAACATATGATCGACATGAACGATACCGTATTGAAAGTTCAACTGTTGCTTCAGCTCATCAATGAGATGAACGAGCGCTACCGAATCGATGCCTCCTGAACAAGCAACTAACAATTTCTGATGTTGCACTTCTGTTTTCAGCGTTAATATATGACGTTGGATTTTGTGAATAAGGGAATCCATAATTGAGTCGCTCTTTTCTTTTTAATAATTTTTGAAAATCTATTTGACAAATTTTCATTTGTTGTGTATGATAATTCATGTTGTTCTAAATCAGAACATTTTGGCGGCGTAGCTCAGCTGGCTAGAGCGTCCGGTTCATACCCGTAAGGTCGTGGGTTCGACTCCCTCCGCCGCTATACAAAAGAAGAAGCGATGAAACGTTTAAACGTTCCATCGCTTTTTTATTGCTTTAATTTCGAAAGCCATTTTTTCTAAAGATTGAGTAAACTTCAAGTTACCCTCTTCGTGAACCGCGGCCACCTCGTTTAGATTCAGTAGCTCTCTTCAATGTAGAAAGTCGCTCTTCACTATCTTTCATGAAGCGTGCCATTTTTTGTTCAAAGTTCTCTGCACGTTCGACAGGTTGACTTTGACGATTGTTGTGACGTGGACGTTGTGGACGTTGCGGTCTTTCTGATTCTGGCTTCGCTTTACGAATCGATAAACCAATTTTACCATCCGAACCAACATTCATTACTTTAACTTCGACTTCTTCGCCTACTTTAAGATGATCGTTAATGTCTTTAACATAACTATCTGCTACCTCACTAATGTGAACCAACCCTGTTGAACCACCTGGTAATTCAACGAACGCACCGAAGTTTGTAATCCCTGTTACTTTACCTTGTAACTTGTTGCCTACTTCAATTGACATAAAAAAAATGCTCCTCCTTAAAGTTTGAACGATTTCGAATGACGAAATCTTTACATGCACTCGTATGAAAAGTATACAAGTCTCCTAATTAACATTATAACGAACAAAAAAAGAGTGTCAACTGACTACTCTTTTTGTTGTTTCTTTTCTTTTTCAGGTAAAGAAAAAATGACTTCTCCTTCTTTTCCTATCAAATACTGCTGTCTCGCTAACTTTTCAATATATTCATCATCATCTAAACGTTCTAGCTCGGCTTTCAGTTGCTTTTGTTCTTGTTGTACTTTCTCAAGTTCAATTGTAAGCTCTGCCTTATCTGCTAAATAACGTTCTTGTGCTTTGCCTTGTTTTAAATAAATCGAAAAAATCGTTATAAACGTTATAGACGCAATACAAGCATAGAAAAAAAATCGCCTTCTTAATCTCTTTTTTTGTTGTAGGCGCCATTTTCTCTTTTTATTGTAAGCTTCTTCTTGTTCTTCCGATTGGAAATGAACTGTTTGCTCATCCCGCATTGCGCCTCACACTCCTTACCATTCATTCCTCTAAATTATAAGGGAATTTTATATCTTTTGCAAAATCATCCAAAATTTATTAAGAATTAATTGTATTCTCAGATATTATTGTATACATATTAGCTGCATCTTCTTTTTTTGTAGAATCTTTCAACTCGTTGACACGTACGGTCACAACTTTTTGACCGAACTGAATCGCTAATTCGTCGCCTTCTTTTAATTTAGAAGATGCTTTCGCTTCCAATCCATTGACTGTTACACGACCTTGATCAGCGACTTGCTTCGCTAATGTACGGCGTTTAATTAAGCGTGATACTTTCAAAAACTTATCCAATCTCATCGTTGTTCTTCCCCTTTCGCTTCATCCCAATACAGATCCATTTGTTCTAAGTCGACTACTTCCCCTTCAGCATGGTTTTCTTTCATGCGGCGTTCAACGTGTCGAAATCTTCGAGAAAATTTTTCGTTCGCATGAACCATCGCCTCTTCTGGACTAATTTTTAAAAACTGAGCGATTTTCACAAGTGTAAACAACACATCACCGAATTCATCGATTTGTGTTTCGTTATTTCCTTCACGCACTTCATGTAAAAATTCTGCCCATTCTTCTTCAAATTTTTCCAAAGCCCCGTCAATCGACGGCCAGTTAAAACCGAGTGTCGCTGCTTTCTTTTGATAATTATAAGACGTAAGCAACGAAGAACTCGCACGGTATTCTCCATCTAAAATAGAGTGCACCGTTTCTTCTCCTCGTTCCGCTCGCTTAATCTCTTCCCAATTCGCCACTACATCATCCGCATTTTCTACCGTTGTATCCCCAAATACATGAGGATGACGACGAATCATTTTTTCTTGAATCGCCTGGACGATATCTTCTAAAACAAAGTATCCTTCATCTTCCCCAATTTGCGCATGAAGAAACACTTGAAGTAAAATATCGCCTAACTCTTCAATGAGTGCATCATCATCTTGCTCTTCAATCGCTTGAATGACTTCATGAGCTTCTTCAATTAAATGACGCTTCAACGATTCATGTGTTTGCTTACGGTCCCATGGGCAGCCCTCTGGAGAGCGCAAAATGCGAATCACTTCTTTTAATGATGACCAATCTCGCATACGTTCTTCAAATGGAGCAGGTGGGACATAAACGGATGTCAAATTATCAATTTGCGTCACGCGATCCAATTCATAAATTGGCACTGTAAGCACTTGCTCCATACTCGTTCCCGCTGCCGTTACCACTTTCACTTCGTAATCATCACGATATTTTTCCATCAATGTTAACTTTACTTCGGACGCGACGAACGCATCGTACACTTGTCCGATTAAAATATGCTGACTCATGACGAGTTCTTCCGCTTTTAATTGCAGAGCATCGACGAGTTGAAAACCTTCAATCGGATCCATTCTCACAGCGGTAAACATCGCGTCTAAAAAACTTTGCCCGCCTTTAATATCGAGCTCAATTTTTCCTTCTCGTTCCGCTTCGATTAACAGTTGCACTGTCTGTTCTGCGACGAGCGGATGACCTGGTACCGCATAAACGACAGATGGAGCATCCACTTCTAATAAACGTTTGACAATCGTTTCATATACTGCTTCAAACGTCTCATTTTCTTCATAAATCGTATCAAAACTCTCAATTTGAATATTTTCTTCTTGAAGTTGTTCAAAAATCGGATGATCGATTGTACGTGTGTAAAGATAACTCGTCTCTTTCAAAAATCGATAAATACCTAGAGGAATTTGTTCTAATTCCCCATAGCCAAGGCCGATTACTATTACTCGTTTCATTTTTTGTCCTCCTTTTGAACATATAGTTGCCATTTGGCAATTTGTCTTCCGAATGGGAGTACGTACCACTCTCTTATTTGAATAATAGGATGACGCATCATGCTCACACTAAAAACGAATGCACCGAGCATCGCGCCCGTCAACGTTAAAAATGTCGCAGCTAGTCGACCGCTCCCGATCATCTTCTCCCAAGGTATTATGTACAAATACGGATAGACGACCATCCCCATTATCATCGTTGCCCATACACTAATACGATAGAAACGCGTCGTCGTCATCCGTTCTTGCACGATGGATTGAAAATAGAAAACCATACATATTGTGACGATACATAATGTGAGCAAACTACTCAAAGATGCGCCAACCACTTGATAATGTGGAATGAGCCATATATTTAAACCATACTTGATCAAGACGCTCCCACCGAAAATGATAATCGGAAATGCAATTTTTCCCTTTCCTTGTAATATTGCTGTTAAAGGCAATACTAAAGAAAGTAAAAAGATTTGCATAATAAAAAGTGCAAGAGCTAACCATTGCTCATTATGACGGAACAACATAATGTTGAGCGGTTCTAAAACGAGCACTAATCCAACCGTCGCCGCCAGTCCGAAAATAAAAGCGATCCGAAATGTTAACGTCGTGAACTGTCTCGCTTTTTCTTCTGTTTTCGCCATTTCATAATGAGCGATGAGTGGAACAATAGCTAAAGATAGCGTCGTCGCTACGAGTATGCCTAGTTGAACAAAAGGTTGGCCACGATCATAGACTCCTTTTAATTCCATCGCTTCTTGTAGCGGCATGATTTTGATTAAAACATTGAATATGGTAACGGAATCAACGAGTTGATAAAACAATAAAATTAAAGAACTCGCGCTGAAGCTAATACTTAAAATAAGCAATTCTTTCCAATGTTGTTTCCACTGAGACGTATAAGTCCAAGACATCGACGGTTTCCTCATCCATAAGATGAGTATCGCCATAACTCCTCCCGCGATGCTTCCATACACTGCGACATGGCTCGCTTCATAAACGTTAGATGATGTGCGCATGACGATATACGCTCCGCCGATGACGACCGATACTCGCACAGCTTGTTCCACAACATTCGAAATCGCAACGGGAGTTAATCGACCTTCAGCTTGTGCTGCTCCCTTCATCGTAGCGATTGGTGCCATACAGAGCGCCATCCAACTCGATGCACGAATCAATGGTGTTAATTGGTCATCTCCCATCCAATGCGCAAGGAAAGAAGCGCCTCCTTGAAGTACAATAAATAAAATTACGGAGATCAGACTCAACAAGATTACTGCACTCGTATACACTTCTTGCTTCGCTTGTCTTGTCATTTGGTCAGCGATTTGTTTCGATAAAGCAACCGCAAAACCGAAAGATGTCCAAACACCAAAAATTCCGAGTAAAGGATACACTTGTTGATACGTATAAAACCCTGCATCTCCTACCATATTTTGAAAAGGGACACGATAAGTGGCCGACAATATTTTTACGATGAAAGCCGCTAACGTTAGGATTGAAGCACCTTTCATAAATTGTTGCATCGACCAATCATTTTGTCTATTCATGACATTCCTCTTTTCTCTCGATCAATTGGAATTATCACATATTGTAGACGTTTTAAGTCGTGGCGAGTTCTTTTTGGCTATTTGCTAGTATTTCTAACAATTGCTCCACAACATCAAAATCTTTACGCTTCCCTGTTTGACGATCGTCTACTGATAAAATAAATTGATTGTTTTCTACAGAAAATCCGACAGCGCGACCGAACTGCACAGTTGCACTCACTACTTTCGGTCCGTCCATCTTCGCAGTTCCCGCTTCACTTAAACGTATTTCCGTAATCGCTTGGCGCTTTTTAATTTGCTCTACTCCTGCTTGCTTCCCTAATGCTTTCATTTTCGCAACGCGTAACAGCAATTCTGCTTGTAAAGGCATATCACCGAATCGGTCAATCATTTCATCGAAAAGTTCTGCGTATTCTTCCACTGTTTCAACTGCTTGAATTCGCTTGTACATTTGAATTTTTTGGAATCCGTCTGGAATATATGAGTCTGGTAAATAAGCATCGACCGCTAACGAAATTTCAATCGGTGATTCTTCCACCGGTTCTTTCACTTCTTGTTTCTCTTCAATCGCTTCTTGCAACATTTGAGAATAAAGATCGAATCCGACTGAATCGATAAATCCATGTTGCTCAGCACCGAGTAAGTTCCCAGCTCCACGAATCGATAAGTCACGCATCGCAATTTTAAATCCACTTCCGAGTTCTGTAAATTCTTTAATCGCCTGTAAACGACTTTCAGCTACTTCCGTTAACACTTTATCTTTTTGGTATAAGAAGTAACTATAAGCGACACGATTCGAGCGACCAACACGACCACGCAATTGATAAAGCTGGGATAAGCCCATCTTATCTGCATCATGGACGATCAATGTATTGACGTTTGGCACGTCGATTCCCGTTTCAATAATTGTCGTTGTGACGAGCACATCGTACTGTCCTTCTAAAAAATCTAAAATGACGCCCTCTAACATTGCTTCTGACATTTGACCGTGCGCCGATGCGATGCGTGCTTCTGGGACGAGCTCTTGAATTTCCGCCACACGTTTATCCATATCTTCCACACGATTGTATAAATAGAAGACTTGTCCTCCACGCGACATCTCGCGCTCAATCGCTTCACGTACGAGTCCGAAATTATGCTCCATCACATACGTTTGAACCGGGAAGCGGTTAGCTGGTGGTGTTTCGATGACAGATAAATCACGCACGCCGACCATCGACATGTGCAATGTTCTTGGGATTGGCGTTGCCGTGAGTGTAAGCACATCGACATTCGTACGCATCTGTTTAATTTTTTCTTTATGTGTCACACCGAAACGTTGTTCTTCATCGACAATAAGCAAGCCTAAATCTTTAAACTCAACATCTTTCGATAATAGGCGATGCGTTCCGACAACGACGTCGACCACTCCCGCTTTTAAGTCACGCAATGTCGCTTCTTGTTCTTTTTTCGTACGGAAACGATTTAATAAGCCAACTTCAACAGGGAAATTCGCAAATCGCTCGACCATCGTTTCATAATGTTGTTGAGCTAAAATCGTCGTCGGAACTAAAAAGGCGACTTGCTTTCCATCATTGATCGCTTTAAACGCTGCTCGGATGGCTACTTCCGTTTTTCCGTAACCGACATCCCCACAAAGCAAACGGTCCATCGGGCGTTCTCGTTCCATATCTTTTTTTATTTCTTCAATTGAGCGTAATTGGTCATCCGTTTCATCATATGGAAAGGCTGTCTCGAAAGAATGTTGCATATCATCGTCAGGTGAAAAGGCGAATCCTTTTTCCGCTTCACGTTTCGCATACAATTTAACGAGTTCATCCGCAATATCTTTTACCGCTCTCGTCACTTTCGCTTTCGCCTTTTTCCACTCAGCTCCACCGAGCTTATGTAACTTCGGCTCTTTCTCTCCTGAAGGAACATATTTTTGGACGAGCTCAATTTGATCGGCTGGAACGTACACTTTATCGTCTCCACGATAACGAATATCTAAATAATCTTTATGAACGCCGCCGACTTCTAATGTGACCACTCCGTAAAATCGTCCAATCCCATGATGCACGTGCACAACATAATCGCCCTTATTAATTTCGGAATAACTTTTAATACGCTCCGCATTCGTTAAGTTTTGCGCTTTACGTCGTGGACGTTTTTTCATTTTAAAAAGTTCTTGGTCAGTAACAAGTGCTAATTTTTGAATGGGCAATTCAAAACCTGTTCTAAACTGTTCCGTCGTAATGACGATGCCACGTTCTGTCGCACCTTCTGAAACGACATGCTTCACTAAATTATAATCTTCTAAAATCGATAATACTTGCTCTCGTCTTTGTTCGTCTTGAACACTGACGTATACGAGAAAGTCTTCTGCCATCCAACGATCAATTTCAACTTTTAATAAATGCATTTGACCATGGAATTGCTGCATCGGTTTACAAGACAGAGAGACGCTTTCTTGGAGCGATACATGTGAAATCGAACGTTTGAATAGAGAGAAATAAACTGTGCTTCCCGTCCAAGTTCCTGCTACTTCCGATAAAGGATATGTCACCTTTCGTAACTGTGGAATTCGCAACTGTTCAAATAAGTTATAAAACCATTCTTCCTCTTCTCGTTCTAATGTTTCATCGACTTCTTGAATACGTGCGAACTCATCATAAATGACCGTGCCATTCGGGTCAAAATAGTGAACGAGCGATCGTAAATACTCCTCTAAATACGGAATGTACGTCACGACTTGTTCTCGAAGGATGCCTTCGCGTAACTGTTCGATTTCTCCTTGAACATTTACCATCAATTGTTCTTTATACGTATCATTTTCCATCGCTAGTAGACGTTTTGCTAAATCTTGTTCTAAACCTGTCGCAATTTGATGACGTTGCTCATCTGGAATAATGAGTTCTACTGCTGGACCGATTTGAACCTGTTCTTTATTTTCTAAAGAACGTTGACTCTCCGCATCAAAGGTACGAATAGAATCAACTTCATCATCGAACAGTTCAATACGGAAAGGATATGCTTGATCGAGTGGATAAATATCGATAATTCCTCCACGCACCGCAAATTGACCGGGTGCGTTCACTAATGTTTCCCGATTGTATCCCGCTAAAACGAGTTGACGTTCCACCGACTCCCAATCCAACGTCTTTCCTACTGAAATCGTGAAAATATACTGTTCCCACATTTCTTTCGGCATGACTTTTCTTTTTAAGCCGGCTACTGGAATGATATAAATCCCTTTTTCACCATTGGCTAGACGCGTCATCGTATCGATTCGCTCCGCTCGCAAGTCATAACTCGATACGGACATTTCAGCTGCGATTAATTCTTCTGCGGGATATAAATGGACATGCCCTTCTCCTATTTGTAAAAGCAGGTCATCATACATCTTTTGACCGCTCAACATATTCGACACAATCACGTACACAGGTCGCGTTGACGTTTCATATAAACCTCGCACGTACATCGTTTTGGCGCTGCTCGATAAACCTGTCACAAGTGCGTTAGACCCTTCTAGTAATTGATCTACGAATGATGCGATATGTAAACGCTCTTGAAATAAATTTTGGACTTCGCTCAATTTCATAAACCCCTTTCAAACCGAAAAAGCTTTGGCTCAACCAAAGCTAGTTATTACTTCTGATTAAATTCATTCATCACTTCTAAAAATGGTGTGTCGAGCAATGCTTCACAAGCATCTGCACTCATTTGGATCACTTTTTCTACAGTTGCTTCTTCGTCTTTCGCAAAAGTAGCGAGTACGTAATCCGCTATGTTCATTCCATTCGTTGGGCGATCAATTCCGATTCGAATACGGTTGAATTTTTCGCTTCCTAAATGTTGAATGAGTGATTTAATCCCATTATGTCCGCCCGCACTCCCTCGCTGACGCAAACGTAAACGACCTAATGGTAAATCTAAATCATCGTACAGCACTGTGATGTTCTCCAATAGCACATCATAATAGTCTGCTAAAGGACGGATACACTCTCCCGATAAATTCATAAAAGTTAAAGGTTGTACAAGAATCACTTTCCCATTCGGATGATGATATGTCGTATAAACACCTTTAAACTTCGATTGGTTCAAGGAAACATTCCATCGATTGGCTAGTTCATCAATGACACGAAAACCGATATTATGTCGCGTCTTTTCATAACGAGCTCCTGGGTTTCCGAGCCCTACAATAATTTTCATCCGAGATCACCCTTTTTTTCAACGTACAAGAAGGGACGTCTATTATGAGACGCCCCTACTTACACTATTTTATTATAATTATTCTTCGTCAGCGTCTTTTTCGCCGATTACTTCTGGTTCAGCGCCAGTATCTTCTGTAGCTTCATCGAGTGCTTCGAGGTCTGCTTCAGAACGTGGTGCAGAGATTACGATTAATGCATCTTCGTCATCGTTTAAGATTTCGAATGGCGCATCTTTACGTACGTCTGCTACTGATAATGAATCACCGATTTCAAGTGCTGAAACGTCGATGTCGAATGTTTCAGGAATATCTGTTGGTTTTACTTTGATTGTGATTTCGCGAACTGGTTGTTCTACGATACCACCATCTTTTTCACCTACAGAAGTACCTGTTGGGTTAACAATTACGTCAACTTCGAGTTCTTCAGTCATGTTGATTGATAAGAAGTCGATGTGAACTAAGTTATCGCGTAATACTTCTTGTTCGTAGTCGTGCATAACGACGTTATATGTTTCGCCGTCAACTGTAATTTGGATAACTCCGTTACGTCCTACTTCGTTTACAGCTTTTAAAACGTCACGTTCTTTTACTGCGATCGATACGTTTTCTACTTTATATCCATAAAGAACTGCTGGAACATATCCTGTAGCACGGAGTTCTGTTAATGCTGATTTTGCTTTACCTTCGCGTTTTTGTGCTTCGATTGTAATAGTCATTTTGCTTAAACACCTTTCTGTCTTGAAATTCAATATTTATTTGATTTGCTTTCATCATTTTACATGAGTCATAGCAAAAAAACGTGCACTTCTTACTAAACATATAGAAAAAGCACATGATACAGGAACATTATATCACACTTGTTCAAGTTTTTGGCTTTTTGACGCTCGACATTTCATGTTCTCTTCATAAGTTTAACTCTCGATGCCGATTGTTACGTGCCTAGTCGAACAATTTACTTACTGATTTGTCTTCAAATACACGAATAATTGCGTTGCTTAAAAGTTCAGCAATCGATAATTGTGTAATTTTGTCTGACTTTTTCTCTTCAGGTAATTCGATAGAATTCGTAATGACAAGTTCTTTAATTTGTGAGTTGTTAATACGTTCGATCGCTGGGCCTGAAAGAACAGGGTGTGTACAGCATGCGTATACTGCTTTTGCTCCACTTTCAATCAGTGCATCAGCTGCGATTGTAATCGTACCTGCTGTATCGATAATATCATCGATTAAAATAGCTGTTTTTCCTTTCACTTCTCCGACGATATTCATCACTTCAGCAACGTTCGGTTTCGGACGACGTTTGTCGATGATTGCGATTGGCGCTTTCATACGATCTGCCATTTTACGTGCGCGTGTCACACCACCATGGTCAGGTGAAACGATGACGAGGTCTTCACCTTTTAATCCTTCGCCCATGAAATATTCCGAAAGCAACGGTTCTGCTACGAGGTGATCGATTGGAATATCGAAGAATCCTTGAATTTGTGAAGCGTGTAAATCTACTGCGATGACACGATGTGCTCCTGCTGTTTCTAACAAGTTCGCGACGAGTTTCGCTGTGATTGGTTCACGTGAACGTGCTTTACGGTCTTGACGTGCATATCCGTAATACGGCATCACGACGTTAATTTTTCGCGCCGAAGCACGCATTAACGCATCAACCATAATTAATAACTCCATTAAGTTATCGTTTACTGGGTTAGATGTTGATTGCACGATAAATACGTCACAACCACGTACGCTTTCTTCAATATTAATTTGAACTTCACCGTCACTGAATGTTTTGACTGTACATTTTCCGAGCTCGCAGCCAATGTGTTCTGCTACTTCTTGTGCAAGTGATTGGTTTGAATTCAATGTGAATACTTTTAACTTTTTGTTAGGATAATGGTTAGCCATCATGGTCCCCCTAGGTTTTGTTTTGAAACGAATTTCATCTTAATGTTCCATTAAGATGAAATATTCCTAACGAATGAATGTATGGACGTTAGGCAAGCCTCGCTGTTCCTGCGATTTCTAGTTCATTGTCTTCTATCGTTCGACACATTGTGAACGAATTGCAAAGTCTTCATCTTCAGTATACTAAATGATTCACGTATGAATAAAGGAATATTAATTGTTTAAGTTAAGTTTTTCAACGTAACCTTCTTTATTTTCCTGTCGCGCGCGCCCAATTGCAAGTGAACGTTTTGGTACATTTTTTGTAACTGTCGTTCCCGCTGCTACAAATGCTTCATCTTCTACATTTACTGGCGCTACTAAATTAGAGTTACAGCCGATGAAAACATTGTCGCCTACTGTCGTTTGATGTTTATCTTTCCCATCGTAGTTAACCGTGATTGAACCGCAACCGACGTTTACTTTTTTACCGAGAGTAGCGTCTCCGATATAGCTTAAATGAGAGAGTCTTGAGTGATCGCCGATTGTCGACTTTTTCACTTCCACGAAGTTGCCGATTTTCACATCGTCGCCCACTTTCGATTCTGGACGAATTTGTGCGAATGGACCAACTGCTGTTTCATTGCCGACTGAACTTTGAAGGACGACAGACGAATGAACTTTCGTCGAATGACCAATTTCGCTATCTACGAGATGAGCATTTGGGCCGATTTGGCAGTCTTCTCCAATAACAGTCGCACCTTCGATAATTGTTCCTGGATATAAAACCGTGTCTTGACCAATTACCGCTTCACTGCTGATGATTGTTTGTTCTGGGCTTAAAATTGTCACGCCGTTACGCATATGCTTTTCAGCGATGCGAATACGCATTAAACGTTCTGCTTCTGCTAAAGCAACACGATCATTTACGCCTAATGTTTCAGTAAAATCAGGTGTAATATAAGCAGAAACGATTTCTCCACGTTCTTTTAAAATACGAATGACATCTGGTAAGTAATATTCACCTTGGGCGTTGTTATTATCGACTTGCTTTAACGCTTCGAATAATGCTCGGTTATCGAAACAATACGTTCCCGTATTAATCTCGTTAATCGCAAGCTCTTCTTCGTTCGCGTCCTTATGTTCGACGTTGCGTAATACGAGTCCATCTTCACCACGTACGATACGACCATAGCCTGCTGGGTTTTCAGCGACCGCTGTTAAAATCGTCGCTTTCGCCCCTTCGCGCTCGTGTTGATCTACGAGAGCTTGCATCGTTTCTGGACGAATGAGTGGTGTATCTCCACAGATGACGAGCGTTGTGCCATCTAAATCTCCAAGTAATTGTTCTGCTTGCATAACAGCATGTGCTGTTCCTAATTGTTCTTCTTGAAGAACGTATTCACTTTTTGAACCTAATGTTTGTTCTACTTTCTCTGCTCCGAATCCTACAATCGAAACAACTTTACTCACTCCGATAGATGTCACATGATCGACTACATGCTCGACCATCGGTTTTCCACATACTGGGTGCAATACTTTGTACAATTTCGATTTCATTCTCGTCCCTTGTCCTGCTGCAAGAATGACCGCATATGTATTCGGCATTTTATTCGAGCCTCCATCCGTAATTTCAATATTGACTATAGCGGAAAATACACTTTTTTTCAACTATACTTTTACATTTTATACCATATAAAACAACTTAATCGCTCGCCAAAAACCCGCTACTTGCAGGTGGCGGGTTTTATTTTTGTGCGATGACTTCGATTTCTACTTTTGCATCTTTCGGAAGCCTTGCTACTTCTACTGCTGAACGTGCTGGTTTATGTTCTCCGAAATGCTCTCCATACACTTCGTTCATCGCTACAAACTCATCCATATCACTCATGAATACAGTCGCTTTAATGACTTTATCTAATGAAGTTCCTGCTTCTTCAAGCACGGCTTTTAAATTCGCAAATACTTGATGTGTTTGCTGTTGAATATCTCCTCCGAGAAATTCTCCTTCCGCTGTTAAAGCAATTTGTCCTGATGTGAAAATGTAGCCATTCACTTCTATCGCTTGCGAATACGGTCCAATTGCTGCCGGAGCTTGATCTGTGTGTACAACTTTCATTATAATTCCTCCTTCAGTTTAAAGTTTCCTCTTTGCAATGTAATCGTGCGATTAATTTCATCGACACTTTGTAGTTTTACTAAAGACAAATAGTCATCTGTTAAAATTTGTTCGCTACCTTCGGATTCAACGAGAACCGCAATTCCTGCTAGCTCACAACCGAACTCTTCAATCAAATTCTTCATACCGACCATCGTGCCGCCCGCTTTCATGAAGTCGTCTGTCAATAAGACACGTTGACCGCTTTTCATGCTGCGCTTCGACAATGCCATCGTCTGAATACGACGAGTAGACCCAGATACGTAATTAATACTTACTGTAGAACCTTCTGTCACTTTATTGTCACGACGTACAACGACGACCGGCACGTTTAAATAACGGGCAATCGCATGGGCAATTGGAATACCTTTCGTCGCGATCGTCATAATAACATCTACTTTTTCATGCGTGAAAGCAGAGGCAATCACTTTTCCAATACGATCGATCAATCGTGGTTGACCGATAATATCATTTAAAAATAAATAGCCACCCGGCAGCAAACGATCTGTCTGTCCGAGTTGTTCTAATAATTGATCAATTAATGATTCAACTTCTTCTTCGGGCACTTGCGGGATAAATCGCACACCGCCTGAAGCCCCACTTAATGTCATTAAACTACCCGTTCCTATCGCTTCAAACGTTTCTTTTACAATCGATAAGTCTTCACTGATAGATGACTTCGCCGCATTGTATCGATTCGCAAACAAAGTGAGAGGGATTAATTTATGTGGATTTTCCAATAAATAACGGGTAATGTCTACAAGCCTTTCACTTCTTTTCCACTTCAAAAGACCATCTCCTAAACCCGAATGTTTTAATCGTACATTATCATAATCATACGCTTTGAACAACCGTTAACGTTCGCTTCCCATTCGGACACAATATACTTCCGAACAAAAACCACGTAAACCGTTGTACATACGTTTTGCACGTTCTTCATTTTTAACAATCGCAAATACTGTCGGACCGCTTCCACTCATTAAAACAGCATCTGCTCCCATTTTTTGCATCTTTTCTTTCAAGCGGGCAACTTCGGGATATTGTCGAAATGTCACAGGTTCTAATGCATTTTGCATCGCTTGACAAATAGTAGAATAATCCCCCTGATTTAACGCCTCAACCATCTGTTCAGTGGAATGTTGCCCTAAAATAGAGTGATCTACTTTGCCGTAAATAGCAGCAGTCGATACAGAAATAGCTGGCTTCACAAGAACAATCCAACTATGTGGCATTGCAGCCAGATGTTCAATCTGTTCACCACGCCCTGTCGCCCTCGCTGTTCCACCATATACACAAAACGGTACGTCCGAACCAATTTGTGCTCCGTGTTGCGCTAATTCATCTACACTTAAATTAAGTTGCCATAAACGATTTAATCCCCTTAAAGCCGCAGCAGCATCTGTGCTGCCCCCAGCAAGTCCTGCCGCTACGGGAATTCGCTTTTGAATCGTCATACGCACGCCTTGTTCTACATGATATGTTTCTTTTAATAGTTGTGCTGCTTGATACGCAAGATTTCGTTGATCATTTGGAATAAAACGGTCGTACGTTTGAATTTGAATCATATCTTCTTGTAGTAACTCAAACGTCAAACGGTCGGCTAAATCAATCGTCGTCATCACCATGTCTACTTCATGATATCCATCCTCACGTTTACCGAGAACATCTAATGTTAAATTTATTTTCGCTGGTGCCTTTTCATAAAGCAATAGTAAAACCTCCGTCCGAAATTCATCTCCTTCTATTCTTTATATTTTAACATAGAACAGATTATGTCATTCCCTTTTTCCAAAACAAAAACACCGTTCCTTCATTTCCTAGTTAAAAGAAATAAAGCAACGGTGTTTTTAACGACTTTCCGAAAGAAGTCTCCCATCCTCAAGGAGTGTGAAGGTGCGAATAGCACCAATGAGTAGGTGGGAGATGAATTTCGATTGGCTTTAGCCAAAGAATTTGGTAAAATATAGACATAATGTTCTTTGACAACTGGATATATGGAGTTGCATACGGAAATAAGAGCGAAAACCAAGCCCCTCGTATGCGTAAAATATCCAAGGTACTAAAAACATTGCGTATCAGTAGGGTTGGAATGCCCCGAATTCACGCTCGTGGAGAACACATAAGACTTGCTTGCAAGCTATGTTCGTGGAAGCGAGAAGCCCCCACTTCAAACGAAGTTAAGTGGTGGGTAGTTCACTTGATTTGTTAAGCATCGATGCATGTATACCTATTTCTTCTCCCACCCATCTTTTAAGTTCTTTACAAAGATGATAAGTGGGAGGCAATATTGCATCTTAAAAAATCAGATGCTTACTTCACTAAAAAAGCTTCTTGATTGTCGTCTTCTAAAATCGTAATCTCTACTGCTTCTGTTAAAATATCCGCATAACTATACGATACGCGTTCAAAAGCATTCTCATCTTGATCTAATTCAACGACAAAAACTGCTCGATACGTTTCACTTAACGTACCGCTACGCTCAATTGTCTTTTTGCGACCGCCATTTGCTTTTAAGTGCAAACGTTTCCCTAAGTGGGCATCCAATGATTTTTTAATATCTGCTAATGTTTTCGGCATATATGCTCACACCTCACTTACAGACAATTGTAACATTTTTCACACTTTTTGTCAATGAAATCAAATATTTTAACAGTTTCAACTTGGAGTGTCAATCTTTTTTTATATTTTTGTCAATTGTAAAAAAATCGTCATATAGTTCATTTGAAAGCTTCGCAAATTCTTCAATTGTTAGCGTTTCTCCACGGCGTTTCGGGTCGATATTTGCTCGCTCGCACGCTTGAACAATCAATTCCTTTTTCGATTTTCCATCTTCTAAAGAAACTTGTAAATTGTTGAGCAACGTTTTGCGTCTTTGAACGAATGATCCTCGCACGACTGCGAAGAAAAATGACTCATCACGCACGGTAACCTCTTGTTGTTCTTTACGCTCTAAAACGATGACGGCCGATTCGACATTCGGTTGCGGTACGAAAACCGTTTTCGGTACGATCATCGCTGTATGTGCATCCATATAATATTGAACAGCGACAGATAGTGAACCGTATGCTTTCGTGCTAGGCTTTGCACTAATTCGATCTCCTACTTCTTTCTGCATCATAATGACGATACGGTCTAAACGAATTCCGCTTTCTAAAAAATGCATGATGATCGGTGTCGTGACGTAATACGGTAAGTTTGCAACGACGACAATTTCATCACAGTCTTGAAATTCTGTTTCAATGACCGCATGCAAATCTGCTTTTAGAACATCTTCATTAATCACTCGGACATTCGGATAAGGAGATAATGTATCTTCTAATACTGGAATGAGGCGTTGATCGATTTCGAAAGCGATAACTTTCCCTGCACGTTTCGCAATTTGTTCTGTTAATGCTCCGATTCCTGGACCTACTTCGATAACTCCTGTGCGTTCTGTCAACTGTCCTTCTGCAACGATATTGTTCAATGTATTTAAATCGACTAAAAAGTTTTGACCTAAGCTTTTCTTAAATGTAAAACCGTATTTCTCAATAATTTCTTTCGTGCGCGATAATGTTGCGATATCTTTCGTCATATCATTTCTCCTCTATCATTTTGAACCACTCTTCGATTTCTTCTTCTGTAATTTGAAATAGATTTAAGCGTTTCAATAATGTTTTTCCGTTCGTTTCTCCAATTTGAAGTGCTTCTCCTAAACGATGTCTCAATTGTTTTGATTGAGGTGCCCCGATAAAGCCTCTACGTACGAGATATGCACGAGAGACGGTTTCTTCGGCTCCATCCTCTTGTAATGAGTATACTGCGCTCAGCGCCTCTTGTATCGCCTCATTAGAAGCATGCTCAATTCCGACACTTCCTTTATGCTCTGGAATCGCATCACGCTTCATGAGGAAAGCATGTTTCACTGTCGGAATTCTTTCTTCTATTAAAGCGCGAATTCGTCGCCCTGGGTAATCAGGGTCAGTAAAGACGATGACACCATCTTGAGCATGAGCTTTTTCAATTAAGCGCAACGTTGCTTCATCTAAAGCAGAACCGTTCGTTTCAATCGTCTTCGCTTGTACCGCTCGTTCAATGGCAGCCGTATCACATTTCCCTTCCACTACAATCCACTCTTTAATTTGCATCGCTCGTCACTCCTTACAATCATCTCTCTAGTTTAAACATATTTAAGCCGTTCATCAAATAGAAAACGCTAGTGAGAGATTTCCTCCCACTAGCGTCATTATCGAAATGATGTTAGTTCATCACTTTAATTTTCACTTTTTTACGTCCCCAGCTATACGCTTGAGATTTCGTTTGCATTAATACGTCGATACGATTTCCTTTAATCGCACCACCTGTATCTCCTGCAATTGCGTAACCGTATCCTTCAACCCAAACTTTTGAACCCATCGGGATGACACGTGGATCTACCGCAATTAAGCGTAAGTTAGGGTTAGCACGCAAGTTAATACCTGCTGCTGAAATACCAGAACATCCTGTACAGTACGGTGTGTAAGCTGTAGCTTCTACGTAAAACTCTTTACCGCCTGCTGGTGCTGCTGAACTGTTGCCGCGTGATACGACTGTATTGTTCGCTGGTTTTGCTTGTGCAATTTGTTTTGATCCAACTGCTACAATTTTATTTTTAGGTGCGTCCACTACTTCTTCAGCAACGACATTACGTTCAACTTCTTCACCGTTGCGCATAACGACTTCATAAGTACGGAGCATCTTTCCTTTTTGACCTTCTTGCAATACTTTCGTTTTTCCTTTTTCTAAGTTCGCATCTTTTTTCTCTTCTACTTCAAACTCTGCTGGTGCTTCCACTTGTTCTTTCACTTTTTCGATACGTACGACTTCTACTTTCGATGCGTCTTTCGATAAGCGATCTTCCAATGTGACACCTGCAAGTTCATCATGCTCACCTAATGCGATTTGTTGATTCGCTAGGAATAATTCAACTGATGTTGGAGTCGTCCATATTTTTTTAGACTCTCCACCGTCTACTACTTCTACTTCAATTGCTTTCGTCACTGCGATGCGTGGTTGTGTTTCTTCTTCTAGTGCAGGGTAAACGATATCGTGCTCCGTTACTTCAATTCCTGCTTCTTCTAAAACTTCTCCAACTGTACGCTTCGTCGTAACGAATGTTTGTTCTTCTTCATCCACTGTCAACACAACTTCTTCTGCTTCAATCCATTCGACAGCAAGTCCTGTTTTCAACGGTGTATTTAAAGCTGGCTCCACAATATCATGTGCGGCTACTTCTATATTTTGTTCTTCTAACAATTGTTCGACTGTTTTAGCGTGCGTGCGAACTTCTATCTCTTCGCCTTCCACCGTCAAAGCAATTGTCTTTTTCGTACCTTCGATCAAAACGAGCGCCATAATCGCTACAAATAAAATCGCAATTACTGTTCCAAAAATCATTGTCGACTTTTTATTCGCTTGATTATGTCCGCCCTTAATGGCCTGATTTGACATGAAAAAAATTCCTCCTTCATTACTCGGCTGATTATATCGACTCTCATTTTGATTGTCAACTCGAAATGCTTACATTTTTTTGAAATAGCACTTTAATCAGCGATGCGAAATAACTTCAAAGCGTTGGCAGTCGTTTGTTCTGCCACTTCTTCGTAAGTGATCTCTTTTAATTTAGCAATTTCCTCTGCAACGAGCGTCACATAGAACGGTTCATTCCGTTTTCCGCGATGAGGATGCGGTGTTAAATAAGGCGCATCCGTCTCAACGAGCAAGTGCTCTAACTCTATTTCAGTCGCTACTTTTTTCGGCATTTTCGCATTTTTAAATGTGACAGGACCGCCTAATGAAATCATAAAGTTCATATCGATACATTGACGTGCAATTTCGACACTCCCGCTAAAGCAATGCATAATCCCTCCGACTGTATGCGCTTCTTCCTCTTCTAAAATTCTCACGACATCCGCTGTCGCATCGCGATTGTGAATAATAATTGGCAAATCTAATTTTTTCGCTAAACGAATTTGCTTGCGGAATAATTCGATTTGAACATCTTTCGGAGATTTGTCCCAATGATAATCGAGTCCTGTTTCTCCAATACCGACAACTTTCGGATGTTTCGTTAAAGATTCAATCCAATTGAGATCTTCTTCTGTACAATCGATCGCGTCGACAGGATGCCAGCCGATTACCGCATAGAGGAAGTCATAACGCTCTACTAACTCCATCGCTCGTTCAATTGTCTCCGTATCGAATCCGACAACGACCATCTTCTCTACGCCTACTTCCCGCGCGCGTTCAATCACTTCTTCGACATCTTCTTCATACTGTTCTGCATTTAAATGTACATGCGTATCTACTAACATATTCGATTCTCCTCACAATACTTTCTATTTTAATCAACGTTTATATTTCATTCGTGTCATTTCTATTACAGTTATATTACAAACATTTATTACTTTGACATAAACAAATGTTAAACTTCAACTCATACGTATTCAAATTTGCTCCAATCGCTTATAAATCAACTTTATTCGTACGCTTGTTTGTAGGTCATTTTATGTTACAAATATTTCACGTTAGGCCTTTTAACTTATTCTACTTAGCGAAATAAAAAGACAAGTAGCTAAAATAATCGCTACTTGTCATTTTGTATTGTTATTATTTTAAAATCGTCCCATTCGGAACCGTTTGTCCAATTTCAACAACTGTTAATTTACCTTCTGTTTCTGTCGTTAAAATCATTCCTTCTGACCATTCGCCGCGAAGTTTGACACGTTTTAAGTTAGAAACGATTATTAACTTGTGTCCAACTAATTGTTCCGGCTCATAATGTTGCGCAATGCCTGATAACACTTGACGCTTTTCTGTGCCGAGATCCAATTGGAATTTCAATAATTTATCCGCTTTCGGAACACGCTCACATTCGAGCACTTCTGCTACGCGTAATTCTACTTTATTGAAGTCATCAATCGTAATTTCATTCGATACTTCTTCCGTCATTTCGTTCGGTGCTGTAATTGCCATTTGGTCTTTAATGTATTGTACTTCTTCCTCTACTTCTAAGCGTGGGAAAATCGGTACACCTTTTTTAATGACTGTCGTGCCTGCTGGAATGGCTGATTTATCACCGAGCGCTTCCCATTTGAGTGCTTCTTTCGATAAACCAAGTTGTTCGATCATCACAAACGGAGCACGTGTTAAAATCGGTTGAATAAGTGTTGCGATATTGCGTAATGAATGTGCTAAATGGAACATGACAGAAGCAAGTTTGTTCTTTTCTGCTTCATCTTTCGCAAGTACCCACGGTGCCGTTTCATCGATATACTTGTTCGTACGTGAGATGAGTGACCATGTCGTCATTAATACTTGGTGATATTGCATTTCTTCCATTTGTGTTTCATACTGTTCGATCGTTTCTTCGATTTTTCGTTGAAGAGAAGCGTCAAACTCGGTCGCTTCTAAATTTTCTGTCGGGATGACCCCGTCGAAATATTTATTGATCATTGAAACCGTACGATTCAATAAGTTTCCTAAGTCGTTCGACAAATCAGCATTCGTACGCTCGACGAATGTTTCTGGAGAGAATACACCGTCTTGTCCGAATGGTAATTCGCGAAGTAGGAAGTAGCGTGTCGCATCTAAGCCGTAACGGTCAACGAGCATATCTGGATAGACAACGTTTCCTTTAGATTTTGACATTTTACCATCTTTCATCATGATGAATCCGTGCGCAAATACTTTTTTCGGAAGTGGTAAATCGAGTGCCATTAAGAAAATCGGCCAATAAATCGTATGGAAGCGAACGATGTCTTTTCCGACGACTTGAACATCTGCTGGCCAGTATTTATTGAATAACTCATCGTTATCTGTACCGTAACCGAGTGCTGTAATATAGTTCGTTAATGCATCGACCCATACATAGATGACATGTTTCGGATCTCCTGGTACTTTCACACCCCAGTCAAATGACATACGTGATACTGATAAATCTTCAAGTCCTGGTTTAATGAAGTTATTGATCATTTCATTTTTGCGTGATTCTGGTTCAATAAATTCAGGATGTTCATTAAAGTACTCAAGTAAACGGTCTGCATATTTACTCATACGGAAGAAGTAAGATTCTTCTTTTACTTTTTCTACACTACGATTACAGTCTGGACATTTACCATCTACTAAATCCGATTCTTTAAAGTATGATTCACAAGGGATACATTTCCATCCTTCGTACTCATCTTTGTAAATATCACCATTGTCCATAAACTTTTGGAAAATTTGTTCGACCATTTTCTCGTGACGATCTTCCGTTGTGCGGATGAAATCATCATATGTGATATCCATTTTCGCCCATAAATCTTTCGCAATTTGCGCCAATTTATCGACATGGACTTGTGGTGTTAGTCCCTCTTCTTCTGCTTTCTCTTGAATTTTTTGACCGTGTTCATCCATTCCTGTTAAAAAGCGCACATCGTAGCCACGAAGACGCTTGTAACGTGCAATCGCATCCGCTGCAATTGTCGTATATGCCGTTCCAATATGAAATTTTCCGCTAGGGAAATAAATAGGTGTCGTTACGTAAAATGTATTTTTTGTCGTCATGTATAAAAATCCTCCATTCAAAATGTTACTTCTTTCATTTTACCACAATTATGAATGTGACATTTCATTTAACTTCTAGTTCTCCTAACATTTTCTACTTTTCCCCTTGAGCTTATCTATTATTCACTGTATAGTTAATTAGACAACTGTTCCAGAATTTTTTAAGCTATTCGACTGAATTTACACACTTTTCAGTCAATGTGTCTAATTGATTAATTTTAAAAAACTTTAAAAGTAATCATTTCAAATCTTTTACTTTTTACACAAATACAGTTATTATATATAAGTATGTTTTAGAAAACTACTTATAGCTTCTTCTAAACATCTAGACAAGATTGTACATTTGCAAACACAATTGTACAAATCAAACATTATATAGGAGGAATCTCTTGTCATGAAATCAACAGGTATCGTAAGAAAAGTGGATGAGCTTGGAAGAGTCGTTATTCCAATCGAACTTCGCCGCACATTAGGAATCGCACAGAAAGATGCGCTCGAAATTTATGTGGATGAAGACAAAATCATCTTAAAGAAATATATGCCGAATATGACTTGTTCTATTACGGGCGAAGTTTCAGATGATAACTTACAATTGATCGATGGTAACTTGATTGTTAGTCGCGAAGGCGCACGTCAACTCATCGAAGAAATTGAAAGCAAATTAAAATAATAACTTACAAAGGAGTGTCGGTCTCATTGTGGAGAGACGCACTCTTTTTTTATTGGTGATACGCATTGTACACTTCACGTCTACTCACGTTCCGCATGACTGCTACTTGACGTATCGCATCTTTCGGTTTTAAATTTTCACGTTGGATCATTTCATCGACATGCTCTACAACAGATAATGATTCCCACCATTCTGCTTGTAGTACTGCTTCTTCTTCCTCATTAATCCCTTCAATCACTAAACAAAACTCGCCACGTACTTCCCCGTCTTCTGCCCATTGTACAACTTCCCCAATCGTACCTCTAATCCACTGTTCATAACGCTTTGTCAGTTCACGCGCTAAGACGATACGACGACCTTCGTGCATCCACTTTTTTAAATCGTCTAATGTTTGCTTTAGGTGATGAGGTGACTCATATAAAATAACTGATTCTGAACGATTTAGCACATCTTGCATTTGTTGTTCACGTTCTTTTTTCTTCCGACTTAAAAAGCCATAAAATAAAAAGGGCTGTGGTGTCAGTCCTGAAGCAATTAATGCCGTAACCGCAGCGTTGGCTCCAGGTAAAGGTACTACGGGTAAACCT
This sequence comes from Savagea faecisuis, assembly GCF_042675605.1. Taxonomy (NCBI): domain Bacteria; kingdom Bacillati; phylum Bacillota; class Bacilli; order Caryophanales; family Caryophanaceae; genus Savagea; species Savagea faecisuis. The sequence continues at coordinate 5,404 of NZ_JBHTJF010000008.1, read as the reverse complement.
GCTTCAATCACCGCTTGTACGACATACTGTCCAGGATCTGATATACATGGTGTCCCTGCATCACTGACGAGCGCGATATTCTCTCCATTATGCAATTTTTTAACGATTTGCTCGCGACTTTCCATCTCATTATGTTCATGGGTACTCATCATCGGCGTATCAATCTCAAAATGATGACAAAGCTTCATCGTATTGCGCGTATCCTCTGCCGCAATCCAATCCACTTCCTTTAAAATACGAATCGCTCGGAACGTCATATCTTCTAAATTTCCAATCGGGGTTGGTACGAGATAAAGCACTCCATCTTCTCTCTCAAAACTATTTTGAATTTGCATGTTCAAGTGCCTCCTTTATATACTGTTCTTTCTGTTTGCGTGTCTTTTGTTTAAATGCATATTCTGCGCGCATCGCTTCTGTTTTCGTCTCAAAATACTCGTAATAAATACAGTGTACGGGACGTCTTCCTCGCGTATATTTAGCGCCTTTTCCATCGTTGTGCGCTTGAATCCGTTTCGTTAAATGATTTGTATAGCCAGTGTAGTACGTTTGATCGGCACATCGTAATACGTAAAAGCAATGTTTATTTTCCATATAACCATTCGCTCACTTCTTGTCGGTATTCTCCTTCATCTGTATACACAACTAAAGGTGGTTCGATTTTCAAGTCTCGTTTGCCATCTTTTATCGCTTCAATTAATAAAATGTTCGCTTCTTTTCCTTCTTTTGAATGAACAAAGCGAATTCGTTTCGGCTCTAAACGATACTTTGGCATCCATTCCATAAAATCGGCTAAACGACCTGGACGATGAACAAAAGCTGCTTTTCCACCTTGTTTTAACAATCGGCTCGCCGCTTGAATCGCTTGTTCTAAATTTAATTCAATTTCATGTCGAGCAATCGCATAATGTTCGCTCATATTTTTTTCACTGTTCGGATGATGGATGAAGTAAGGGGGATTACATGTTACTGTATCGTACAATTCCTTCCCTAACGTTTCTTCAATTCCGATTACATTCCCTTCGATGAGTGTTAATTGTTCATCTAGTTTATTGTAAGCGATACTACGCCTCGCCATGCTTGCTAAGCGAGGTTGTAACTCCACTCCCCATATATGCGCTTGAGAGCGGGCGCTTAATAGAAGAGGAATGACTCCGTTTCCCGTACATAGATCAACAATCTTCCCTTTTTTTCGATAAGGTATTGATGCGAATTGCGCTAATAAAACTGCATCTAACGAAAACGAAAATACTTCTGGACTTTGAATAATTCTTAAATCTTCTGCTAGTAAATAATCGAGACGTTCGTCTGTCCTCAATGAAATATTCATTCTGTTTTACTCCATTTCTCGAATTTTGTCAAAAAGAAAGAGCTGCCCCTCTGAATAGGTTCAGCTCCTCTTTTAATTATGGTGCTTACTTAAAAAAGATAAACAAAATAGGCAATCTTCACCTTTACGACTACTGCCATAATGAACGTTACAGACATGATAGCCTTCATTATAAATGCGCGCTAAATTATCCACACCCTCACCGACGTCTACTGTTGATCGCTCTTTCACTTTTGTCGGGCGCTCTAGCTTCTCATCTAAAACATTTAACCGTTCACGTAAATGCTCATTTTCTAAACGGAGCGTATGATTTTCTTCTGTCATTTTCGCAACATCATGAATCATTAATGTGAATTGTTCTTGCATATATTGTAAATGTTGCTCAAATTCCATCACGCGGTCAAGAAAATTTTTCTCTTTCAATGTGGCCACCTCTTTTATTAGGCATTCATTTCACTTTGTTGTAACTCTTCCCACGTATATTGGACAATTTGCTCAGCTTCGAACAATTGAATTTCTAAAATTTGTTCCAATAAATTGAGTCCAATGACGCGTCCTTGTCCTTCTGCTGTTTGAATTTTTGTACCGATATCTGGCATGAGACGTTTTGATTCTTCATACGTATCATTTTCATATTTCAAGCAACACATTAACCTTCCACATAAGCCTGAGATTTTCGTAGGGTTTAACGATAGATTTTGGTCTTTCGCCATTTTAATCGATACAGGATCAAAATCACCTAAATAAGTAGAACAACAAAGCATTCTACCACAAGGACCGATTCCTCCTAGCATCTTCGCTTCATCTCTCACGCCGATTTGACGCAGTTCAATGCGTGTTTTAAAAATCGCAGCTAAATCTTTCACTAAATTTCGAAAGTCTACTCGACCTTCTGCTGTGAAGTAAAATATTACTTTATTTCGATCGAATGTATATTCTACATCGACTAATTTCATTTCTAATTTATGCTCTGTCACTTTATCTATACATACTTGAAAAGCATCCATTGCTTCTTGATTATTTCTTTCTACTTGTACTCGATCTTCCGCTGTCGCTTTACGAATGATCTTTTTTAAAGGGAGGACGACATCTTCCTCGTCCACCTCTTTCATCTCACTTACTACTTTACCATACTCTACACCACGTGCAGTTTCAACAATGACATAGTCTCCTAATTCTAATGAGAGTGTCACTGGATCAAAGTAATAAATTTTTCCAGCTTTTTTAAAGCGGACTCCAACAACTTTATACAAACGATATCCCTCCTAGAGACGAAGTATTAACTGCTCTACTAATAATGTTCGATTCATATTACTCGAAATCTTTTGTTTCATATGCAAAATTTCATCAATTTTAGAAGAGAGTTGTTCATATGTTAAACGATACGATAATTTCTCTAACAATTCACGCGCATCTGGATAGCAAATCGAGCGGTCGATATTCACTTTTATCGTCACAATATCACGGTACCCGTGAAGAAGCAAGTTCAATATCATCTCTAAATCTTCTTTCTCTTTGACGACAGTTTGCCATTCACCTTGAATAAACAAAATGGCCTCCGCTTTCGATTGTTCAACTCGTTCAATTAATTGCAAAGCTAGTTTACGCATCATCATAAACTGTTCTTCCTGAGATAGTGACAATGCTTCATCAACATTTGCTGTAATGCGACTCAACGTACTCGCTAATGAATCTGTCAATTGATGATCTACAACGAGTTGTCCGATCAATTGTTCTTCATTCGGACGTGTAAATTGAATTCGTTGACATCTAGATTGAATAGTCGGTAATAGTTGAGCATACGTATCTGTCATTAAAAAAGCTGTAATTTCACCGACTGGTTCTTCTAAAAATTTCAATAGAGCATTCGCTGCAGAAACTGTCATCGTATGCGCTTCTTCAATCATATAAAAACGCCGACCTTTTTCATACCCTTTTTTCGACATTTGTTGAATCAATTCATCAATTTGTTCTTTTTTAATCGATTGCCCATCTTTTTGAATGAGCCATATGTTCGGATGATTCCCATTTTCAATTCTTCTACAAGATGAACAGGTTTGACACGGCAAGTCATTTTTGCGTTGTTCACAGAGTAAATATTGAATGAATGTTAAAGTAAGTCGAGTTTTTCCTGTTCCGTGTAAGCCATCCATTACATAGGCATGACTTAATCGATTGTTTTTATCTGCTTGAACTAATTGTTGCCACGGCCGAGCTTGCAGACTCATTGCTTCCTCTACCATTCTTCCACCTCTTCTTCAAAAAAACCCGCGTTTTCTCAGCAGTAGGAAAACACGGGCTTACATATATAAGTTTATAAGTAATCCTTTTATTTCACCAATTTTCGCCAATAGATCAATGGATGTTTTCTCTTCATCAAGCATCGCCTCAGCGAGCTCTACAAGCTTTGAGTCTATTTCTTTTACTAAGTTTAGACGACGTCCTTCTCCAAACTGATTCCACGTATGTGACTGTTCTAACTCCAGTCCAGATTCGACAGCCTCTTGTAAAAATCGACGCACTAACATTTTAAACTTCGCCATATCTCGCAAATTACGCGAACGCGCAAGTCTTTCACCCGCCGCATTAATATTCCCAAGTAAGCGTGTCACTTGCTCTCCATGTAACTTTTGTTCATGTTTTTGAACCATTTGACCGAAATTAGCTCTTTTTTGAGGCGATTTTAAAGGATCATTGCGCAATTTTTCTAAATTAACGTGTTGATCACCCGTAACTCTCATATCACACAACCACCTTTAAAAGTGATGAAATTTCTCAATTGGAAGAACGAATACTGTTGCTCCTCCTACTTCAACTTCAACCGGATAAGGAATATAAGAATCGGCATTTCCCCCCATTGGAGAAACTGGTGCGACTAGTTGATCTCTAGAACGACAATTGTCTCGAATTAAATCGAGTAACTGTGGTACGAGTCGTTCATCTGTTCCGATAAGAAATGTTGTATTCCCCGAACGTAAAAATCCACCTGTACTCGCTAACTTCGTGGCACGAAAATCATTCTTCGTTAAAGCTGATGAAAGGCGATTACTATCTTGATCTTGTACTACTGCTACAACTAACTTCATATTGCCTCACTCCTTTCGTTTCTTTATTATACCATGAAATGACTCATTCTTTTAAATGAGTAGTTATAATTTTCCAACATTCTTCAAAAACAGCATCCATCGACTGTGAAGCATCTACTCTTTTTATCCGATTAGGAAACATTTGAAGTACTTGCTTATATCCTTCGTATACCCGCTTATGAAACAAAATACTCTCCTCATCTAATCGATTGACTTCACGATTTTTATTCGCAGCGATTCTTTCTAACCCTAACTCAGGTGCAATATCAAAATATAATGTAAGGGTAGGCATACAATTTTGAATTGCAAATTGATTTAAATCCCACACTTCTTGAATGCCGATATTACGAGCATACCCTTGATAAGCTAATGAACTATCAATAAACCGATCACATAATACAATTTCATTATTTTCTAAAGCTGGGATAACTCGTTCTACTAAATGTTGGCGACGCGACGCAGCATATAGTAGAGCCTCTGTGCGTGCATCCATCTCAACATGTTCTCGATTTAAAATGACTGACCGGATTGCTTCAGAAATCCGGATGCCACCTGGCTCTCTCGTTTGAATATATGAAAAAGACTCATTTTCCAAAGCTTTGGCGACCATTTCTAATATCGTTGTCTTACCTGCACCTTCAGGACCTTCAAATGTAATAAACATAGGGGACTCCTTTAGTTATTTTTTAATTTAAAAAAGCGAGTATTCTATTTAGAATACTCGCTTTCGATTGCCTAGCAACGTCCTACTCTCACAGGGGGAAACCCCCAATTACCATCGGCGCTAAAGAGCTTAACTACTGTGTTCGGTATGGGAACAGGTGTGACCTCTTTGCCATCATCACTAGACTTGTTTTGAGTCATTCACTCAAAACTGAATAAAACCAACATTTTTTTAACGAATACCGTTTCATACGTATTAATAGGTTAAGTCCTCGATCGATTAGTATCTCTCAGCTCCGTATGTCGCCACACTTCCACCCGAGACCTA
>NZ_JBHTJF010000007.1:0-31593 GCF_042675605.1 Savagea faecisuis | reverse complement strand
TGTAATTTGGTAGACGCAAGCCCCCACTTCAAACAGACCGCAAGGTCGTTAAGTGGCGGGTTGTTGACGACCATTCCTCTTTTCTATAATTAATAGTTTTCTATACCCTTATTTGGGAAAACGAATCAAAAAAAATAGATGCGCGAGGCATCTATTCGTTTTGCGTCTGTTTAAGATTTTCTATCATATGATCGACCGCTTGGACGACCGCTTGTGAAAATTGTTGTTGGTAGTTCGCATTTTCAAGCTTTATCGCTTCTTCTGGGTGAGATAAAAAGCCTGTTTCGAGCAGTAGTGAAGCGGATGTCGTGCCGCGTAATACAGCGAGCTCTGGGCGAGGGAGTACACCGCGGTCAGGCGCTTGAAGTGCGCTGCTTAAATAGTTCATCATCATCGTCGCAAGTTCCACATTGCGTTCCGCTTCGTCTGGATAATAGAGCACTTGCAAACCTTCAACCGTATCGTTATTTTCCAGCGCATTACCGTGAATACTTAAAAATAAATCAATCGGCTTTGAGTTGGCAAATTGGACACGCTCGTTTAAAGATAATGTGACATCCTCTGTGCGTGTGAGATATACCTCATAGTTCGCGTTACGCAAAGCATCTGCAATTTTCAATGCGAATTGCAGGGCGATTTCTTTTTCGTGAACGCCTGTTATGCTCGTCGTTCCTGGATCTGTCCCGCCGTGGCCTGCATCGACGACGATGACGCCTTTTTTCTCTTTCGGCCAAAGTGAGAATCCGGCGATAAATAATAGTAAAATGGCTAAAAACGGAAACCATTTTTTCATAAAGACACCTCTTTTTTCATTCTAACTATAGTACGTCGTATTTCTGTTAAAGTTCCCATTCATTCGGTATGATGAACATACAGAATTGATAAAGGAGTTGGAATTGTATGAAAACATTACGAAATGGCGTTGACATGCCGATGACTGGTCTCGGTGTCTTCAATATGAAAGACCGAGATGAAACGATTCAGGCCATTCATCATGCGATTGATACTGGATATCGCCTCATCGATACAGCGAAAGTGTACGGCAATGAAGAAGAGGTAGGGGAAGCGATTCGCACAGCGAACATTCCGCGAGAACAGTTATTCATTACGACGAAAGTGTGGAATAGCGATCAAGGGTATGACGCAACATTAAAAGCATTCGACGCGTCGTTACAACGTCTCGGTTTAGACTATATCGACCTTTATTTAACGCATTGGCCAGTGCCGGAAAAATTTACGGACACGTACCGCGCCATTGAACGTTTGTACGAAGAAAAATTGATTCGCGTACCTGGTGTATCGAATCACCACATTCACCATCTCGAACAATTAGCGCAAACGGCGAATGTTCAGCCGATGGTCAATCAAATCGAAATTCATCCGTATTTCCAACAAGAGGAACTCGTCCGTTACTGTCAACAACAAAACATCGCCGTTACGGCATGGTCACCGCTCGGGCGCGGGGATAGTTTCGAAGATCCTGTGCTCGTTGAAATCGCCAAGCGTCACGGGAAGTCGCCTGCGCAAATTATTTTGAATTGGTTTAAAACACGTGATATTATTACTATTCCGAAGTCGGTGACACCGTCACGTATTGAAGAAAATTTCCATGCGTACGATTTCACATTGACGGCGGAAGAAATTGCTCAAATTGAAAGCATGAATCGCAACGCGCGTCGCGGGGTAGATCCAGATGCGCCAGATATGGTGCAACAATTAGGCGGTTAAGTTCGAACAGAAAGAAGCGATGAGATGAATTGGTATGATCGATCATTTGATGAATTAACGACGAAGCAATTGTATGACATTTTGCGTGCGCGCACAGAAATTTTCGTCGTCGAACAACAATGTCCGTATTTAGAAGTGGACGGACGAGATGAAGAAAGTCGGCATCTTTGGTTGGAAGATGAAGCGGGCATTACCGCGTATTGTCGACTTATTCCGAAGCCGGAAGAGACGCATATCGGACGTGTCATCGTCGCAAGTCGCGTGCGCGGAACAGGACTCGGCTATACGTTGATGGAAGAAGCAGTGCGACGTGCAGAAAAATTTGAGCGACCACTCTATTTACAAGCACAAGCGCATTTAAAAAAGTTTTACAGTTCGTTCGGATTTGTCCAAAAAGGCGAACCGTACGATGAAGATGGTATCCCGCATATTGATATGTGGAAAATGTAAAAAAGAACTTCTCGAATATTATTCGGGAAGTTTTTTGTTTGAAAAAAATGATAGCGGGTAAAGAAGAGTAACAAACATTTCAAGGAGGAGATTCATTTGGCTAGTCAAACAGCAAAAGACATTTTAGGTCAAGAAGTCGCAAACTACGGAGTTCTTTTCGTCAAGCTTCACAATTACCATTGGTACGTATCAGGCCCTCACTTTTTCACTTATCATGAAAAATTAGAAGAGCTGTACAATTTAGTGGCCGTTTTATACGACGAGGCAGCGGAGCGTTTACTCATGCACGGAGGAAAACCGGCAGCGACGATGAAAGAGTACTTAGAAATGGCAACGGTACAAGAAGGAGATTCTACGCTTTCTACGAAAGAAATGATTGAAGATATCATTAATGATTTCCGCAACATTTCGAAAGAGATGAAAACAGCGATCGAAAACTTTACAGACGAAGACGATACAATCGAAGATACGTTAGTCGGTCATCTCGAGCAATTAGAAAAAGAAATTTGGATGTTGGAATCAACGATTGAAAAATAAGCAAAACTCTCGCTTTTATTTTGCATATTTTTCATGTAACGATGTGATTTAGCTCACAGCGCAGCTTTCTTTTTCAAGCTAGTATGGGGAAAAGGAGAGGATTAAATGCAAAAGTATCACATTCCGAAACAATCGAAAAAAGTACAAGCCCTCATTCAATCACCGCCACTTCATGTGATGACGGTACAGTTGAAAGAAGGAGAGCAGTTAGCTAAACATCAAGTAGGGCGCCATGTACTCATTATCGTTCGAGAAGGTCGCGTCATTTTTGAAGGAGAATCGGGTACGTTTCCACTGACGCAAGATGACGTTTTCCACATGCACCCTGACACGCCCCATTCTGTCACTGCAGTGGAAGATACGCAGTTTTTCTTAATTCAATACGATGAGTAAAGTGATCCGTACAGTCTTGATTTGGACTGTATGGATCTTTTTTGTTTATTATATTTGTCATTATGACTATTATCATTGTCAAAATGACAAGGAAGGTATATAATTTTAAAAAAGGAGGGAGCGTATGCGGAATCGGGTAAAAGAATTGAGGGCTCGTCACGATTGGAATCAGACGGAGCTGGCTAAGCGAGCGGGCATGTCTCGACAAACGATTAGTTTAATTGAACGCAATGAATATATGCCATCGATTTTAATCGCGATGAAATTAGCACGCGTATTTGAAGAACCAGTAGAGTCTATTTTTATTTTTGATGAGGAGGAGTTACGATGAAAAAATATACGAAAAGTTTCGTATTAGGTGGTGTAGGTGGTTTTCTTATCGCTGTATTCCTATTAGCGCAAGAGATACAACTGCCGTTTGACACAAAAATTGAATGGCTCGTCGGAAGCAGTGTAGCGGTGGCAGCAGCTGTATTTGGCATTGCCTTTGTTCGTTTACAACGTTTGAAAAAGACGGTAGCCACAAAAGGGATGCAAGTGGAAGAAGACGAGCGAGATCGGTGGATTGCGATTCAATCGAGTCATATTGCGGACTGGTTAATGGGAGGGCTCATCACTTCTTTATTTACATTCGGTGTGAGTGCGATGTATTACGAATGGACGCCGACGTGGCTCATTTTTGGACTCGGTGCTTATTTTTTATTTCAGCTCGTTTACATTCGTGTTGCGATGAAACAATTACTTCTGTTGTCTCATCCAGACATTGACATTCCGGAGGATTTGAATGTTTTGCCCCTTATGGATGAAGGAGAGAAATTCGTCATGTATGAAGGGATGATGAAGGCATATCAAGTGATGAGTCAATTGTTGTTATTTAGTATTATATTGACAATTATGTACGGTGCGTGGACGAATACGACGCAACTGTTCCCAATCCTATTGATGAGCTTCATTTATTTAATCGGTCACGGCGCATACCAAAAAACGTACCGTCATTTACAATATTAATTTTACTAAAAAAACAACGTGGGAACGGAATTTTCCGAACCCGTTGTTTTTTTAATGAAATGTGGATATCCATTTGAAAAGATGGAAGACGAGGCGTAGACAAGTTACACTTGTATGAAGAGAAGGAGGGAATAGGTTGGCCTATTGTTTTTGTCGATATCCGCTTTTCCAACAGATGGATGAACGAGTAGCTTCACGTTTTCACGAAGCGATCAGGACGACAACGTATCGGACGGGTGAGTCTGTTTTACAGATGGACGATGCTGTGACGTCTTTTTATGTCGTGAAAGAAGGACGGTTGAAAATGGTGCGTTATTCAACGGATGGGAAAGAGCATTTCGTTCGTCTTTTGCAACGAGGAGATGTATTTGGCCAAGAGTGGTTTGAGTCGAAACGAATGAGAACGACAGTCATCGCCTTACAACAGACAACATGCTGTGTCATTGACGCGCCCGTTGTGGAAAGTTGTTTGCAAGCGGACGTGACGTTTGCGATGAATTGGATGCGTCGCCTCGTAAGTGAGCAAATGAGAACGGAAGAACGATTGTGGGAGCGGGATATTTTGTCCGTGAAAGAACGAATCGTTCGCTATTTACAAGAAGAACAGACGACATTGACACAAACCGATATCGCGAACTATGTCGGAGCGACGAGGGAGACGGTTAATCGTATATTGCGTCAGCTAGAACAAGAATGTGAAAAGAGATAACAAACATCCTCTATTTAGTTACTCTCATCTTTTCAATTTCTATCATTGTTATGTATAGAAAAGAAAATAAAAAGCATGGAGCGATCGGCGATGACGAGTTTTCGTATGATGTCGGTCGCTTCCATGCTTTTTTTCGTTAGAAGAGGGGGTCTTCTTCTTTCGTTAATTCATATTTTTGAGGCAAGATGAAGAAGGCGTAGCCGAGTATTGCTACCGCAGCTAGCGCGAGCCAGAGCGGGTTTGGTTGAAGTAATAAGTTTAAGAGTAAGAGAAATGGGATGCCGAGTGAGATTCGGACATTGCGTCGTCTCGTTTTTTTACTGATGCCGTTTTCTTTCTGACAAACGGGGCATGTAACGGTTGGCTTTAATGTAAAGCTTTGGCGAATGGCTTCTTTTTTCGAAAAGGTATGATGGCAATGAGCACATTGTGTCATTTTGTTACCTCCTTTCAAATGTTTGATATACTCATTGTACTAAAAGATTAATCGAATGTAAAAAAAGGATTTGTTTCTATGACTTTACAGAAAAAAGTGATGACCGCGGTCATCGGTTTGTTGTTGTTGACGTTACTCATCATCGGGAGTGTCAGTCAATGGCTCGTGACGCGCAGTGTGGAAGAAGATGCGGGCAATAAAGCGATGCATGCCGCGTCGGTCATTTCGGAAGACCAGGCGATTATTCAAGCGATGACAGAGCGCAATCAACCGAAATTAGATGAATTAGCTCGTCGCTATGAACATGTTTTACAAGCGGATTATGTCGTTATCGGGGATGAGCGAGGGATTCGGTATGCCCATCCGTTGAAAGAACGGATCGGACTGCCGATGATTGGCGACGATAATGAACGCGCGTTAGAGTTAGGGGAGTCTTACATTTCACGTAAAGAAGGGTCGCTCGGATTCGCCATTCGGGGGAAATCAGCGATCCATAACGATTCAGGCGATATTATCGGCGTCATTTCAGTCGGCTTTTTAGTCGCTTCTTTTGAAAGTGTCATCGGAAAGCAACGTCTCGTGTTATGGGGCATGATTGCGATTTTATTTGTGATCGGAAGCATCGTGTCGTATTTGCTTTCACATCATATTAAGCGACTATTGCTCAATTTAGAACCGAAAGAAATTAGTCGTCAGTTGATGGAGCGCGATGCCATTATGCGCTCGACACGGGAAGGAATTATCGCTTATGATGCTGATGGACAGTATACGTTCATGAATGATTCCGCGAAAAGACTTTGCGAAGAAGCGGGCGTTCGTCAAACGGAAACATTTTTGCGAAAAAATCAAGAGAAGCGAAAAGATGAAATTGTAACATATGGCGATATCAGCTTTATCGTCAATGAGCGGTATATAGAAGAAGGGGAGCGCGTGGCAGGGTATGTCGTCACATTGCGTAAAAAGACAGACCTTGAATTACTGACGCTCGAAATGCAACAATTACCTCGGATTATTTTAATACGTAAAAAGATAACGTTCGCTTCGGCGGACGTTATTTTTTTGAAAAAATAGTGGAGAAAGGGGCGCAAGTTTTCAGGAGAGGAATAAGTAGCATAAAAAATGGAACGTTTCTCTTCCGTTAATTGTATAGTAAGTGAAAGGGGAGAAAACTAGTGAATCAAGGATTTTTCTGGTCATCGATGACGACGATGATCATCGGTTTTGTCATTTTAATGATCGTCATCCCGATGGATCGTCGGTACGTTGTACGAAAAAAAGAGAAGTACTTTAAAAAAATTGATTATGTTAAAACGACTATTTATTTAAAGTGGACGGCATTTGATACGCTTACGCTCCTGTTAGCTTTGTATACGATCGCTTGTACGTCGATATTGAATTACATGATAAGTAAAGGGATGACGATTGAGAGAAGTGATGTGCAGTTTTTAATAGGTCAAACACAAACGTGGACAGTCGTGACTCTCGTTTATTTTTTATTTCGCTTAACGGTGACATTGAAGTCGATTGAAGCGCAACGAAATTCGAAGGAATATGAAGATGACGCTTGAAGAGATGATGTGCGCTTGGCAAAATGGGGATGAAGAAGCATTTACTTCATTATATGAAGCTTTATCTCCTTCATTATATGCCTTTGTTTTTCGGTATACGCGAGAAGAACCATTTAGTTTAGACATTGTCCACGACGCTTTTGAACAGCTTTGCAAAGCAAAAAACGACTACGATGTTCGCAAAGGAAAGGTGAAATCATACGTTTTTCAAATCGCCTACCGCCAAATGGTAAATAAATTAAATAGAAGAAAACGTCTTCGTCGCTTTTTACCTTTTTTAGTTCCTCAACGAGAATATAATTTTTCATATGAAGAAAAGACCGTCGTCCAAGAAGCGATTTCGCAATTATCTGAAAAACATCGCGCTGTCATCTTATTAACGTATTATGAAAATTTGACGCAACAAGAAATTGCACAAGTACTTCAAATAGAAGTCGGAACAGTTAAATCACGATTACATCGAGCGAAACAACAGTTAAAGAGATGGTTAGAGGAGGATGAAGATGACAGATGAACAGTTAAAAAGAAAGCTCCAGCAAGATATAGTCATCGTACCTGAACGATTGCAACGAGCGATTCCTCTTCCTTCGAAATGGGAGAGAATCGGACAGTATGCTGGAAAAGCGGTGAAAAACCCGCTCGACTCTTTTTTTCATTCGTCATGGAGCTTTTTTGTTTGTTACATACTTCCTATGATTCCAGCTTGGATTACACTTTTTTTAATATATTGAAATGAGAGGTGAACGAAATGAAGAAATTATTTTGGGTGAGCAGTGTGACCGTTTTATTGTTTTTTATATTGAGTTTCACTACACAACAATGGTCTTTATTTTACTGGGCTTTCGGTCTTCTCGCTATCGTAAATATCGTCTCTTTTCAAAAAGCTCAGTTCAAATGACGTGCACGTTTAATAGTTTAATGTTAAAATATTAATAGTTAAGTGTTAAACTATTTGAAAAGGATGATGAATATGCGTTTACAAGGAAAAGTAGTACTCATTACAGGAGGAGCAGGAGGCATCGGGCGCGGTATGGCGCTTGCGATGGCGAAAGAAGGAGCGAAACTCGTCATCGTCGATGTGAATGCGGAAACAGGAAAAGCGACGGAAGCGGAATTACAAGAAATAACAGAAGCTTTATTTATCGAAGCGGATTTAATGGACCGAGCTTCATTGCCTCGATTAGTTGATCAAACGATTGAACGATTCGGACAGTTGAACGTGCTCGTGAACAATGCGCACGCTTCCCGTCAACATTCGTTTATGGAAACGACAGAAGATGACTTGAATTTATCGTTTGGCACAGGATTTTACCCGACTTTTTTACTTATGCAAGCGGCGTATCCTCATTTGAAAAAGACAGAAGGAACAGTCATTAACTTCGCAAGTGGAGCGGGTATTGCAGGCAATATTCATCAAGCGGCATATGCAGCTGCAAAAGAAGCGATTCGAGGCATTACACGTGTCGCTGCGAATGAATGGGGTGTAGACAATATTAATTGTAACCTCATCTCTCCAATCGCCAACTCACCGGGTGTTCAACAGTGGAAAGAAGCGCAACCAGAAGCGTATGCGACGATGGTCGAAAAAATTCCGCTCCGCCGTTTAGGAGAATTGGAAGAAGATATCGGACGCGTTGCGGTGTTTTTAGCGAGCGATGATGCGAGCTACATGACGGGACAAACGTTAATGGTGGACGGAGGAGCGATTCAGTTACGATGACATCCATACTCAATCTCATCCGCTTAACGGAACAAGTGTCGAGCGAGATGACCGTTCAGTGGACGAAAGCGATGCCGTATGACCTTGGGGTTTCGGAAGCGCTCGTTTTAGCGGCGCTTCGCAACGGCCCTGAAAAATCGAGTGTCCTCGCTGCTCAATACGGGTATACGAAAGCGGCAATTACCCATATCGCTTCAAAGCTTGTCACACTCGGAGCGATTGAACGAATTTCGAGTCTTGAGGACAAGCGCATCGTCAAACTCGCATTGACAGATCACGGGCGCCACATACTAGAAGAAGCGCAACAAATCGGAGTTGCTTTACGTGAACAGTTATTTGAAGGATTAACAGAACAAGAACGACTCGCTTACGAAACGATCCAGCGTAAAATGTTAACCCAGATTCAACAAATGAATGAATAATATTCTCTCTCCTCTTCGCAGGAGAGTTTTTTTGTGAAAATGAAGCAATATGCTTTGCGCTATTTGCTCTTTCGTTTTAAAATAAAGAAGAATGCGAAAGGATGAACGATATGTTAAAAACAAAAGTATTTGAAATGATTAAACAAGCGATGCGTGACAAAGATCAGTTAACGAAAAGTGTGTTAACAATCGTGAAGTCAAATTTGGACCTCGCTGAAAAAGAAAAAGGCGAAGCGCTCACAGAAGCGGAAGAAATCGCCATCATCAATCGCGAAATGAAACAAGTGAACCAATCGCTCGACGGTGCGAAACAAGCAGGGCGCGATGATTTAATCGAGCAAGAAGAAGCGAAACTTCGCTTATTAGAGCAATTTTTACCTGAGCAGTTATCGGAGGAAGAAGTGAAAGAAGCACTAGCAGAAGCAGGTGTGACGAGCGGGATGAATATGGGAGATGCGATGAAAATTGCGCGCCCACTCCTCGCAGGAAAAGCGGACGGAAAAACGATCGCTTCTGTCGTCAAACAGTTAATTAGTTAATCGATGCTTCCCCAATTTGGGGAAGTTTTTTACAGAAGAGATGGAGGGAAATCAGTGAATCAAGGTACATCGTTTTGGGACGAATTGCCGCGTCCTTTTTTTATTTTAGCACCGATGGAAGATGTGACCGATGTCGTCTTTCGTCACGTCGTAAGCAAAGCGGCTCGCCCAGACGTCTTTTTTACAGAGTTTGCGAATTCAGAAAGTTACTGTCATCCAGATGGCAATGCGAGTGTGCGAGGACGTTTGACGTTCACAGAAGACGAACAGCCGATCGTCGCACACATTTGGGGAGATAAGCCACAATACTTTCGAGAGATGAGTATCGGGATGGCGAAGCAAGGGTTCCGTGGCATCGATATTAATATGGGGTGTCCGGTTCCGAACGTCGCTGGTAACGGTAAAGGAAGTGGCCTCATTTTGCGCCCGGAAGTGGCCGCGGATATTATTCAAGCAGCGAAAGCAGGCGGCTTACCCGTCAGTGTGAAAACGCGTCTCGGCTATACAGACGTCGAGGAGTGGAAACCGTGGTTGACACACGTATTACGTCAAAATATCGCCAATTTATCGATTCATTTACGGACGCGAAAAGAGATGAGTCAAGTGGCCGCGCATTGGGAACTCATCCCAGAAATTAAAGCGCTCCGAGATGAAATTGCGCCCGATACGTTACTGACGATTAATGGCGACATCGAAGACCGTGCGATGGGGATGGAACTTGTCGAGAAGTATGGCGTGGACGGTGTCATGATCGGCCGTGGTATTTTTAAAAACCCATTTGCGTTCGAAAAAGAGAAAAAGGAGCATACGAGTGAGGAGTTACTGCAATTATTACATTTGCATCTCGACTTGCACGACCGTTACTCTGCCGAACTCGAACCGCGTCCTTTTAAAGCACTCCACCGCTTTTTCAAAATTTACGTTAAAGGGTTCCGCGGAGCAGGTGGCTTGCGTCACGCTCTCATGAGCACGTCTAACACGGATGAAGTACGCGAGATGTTGAAACAATTTCAAGCGCAATCTGATAGTTCAGACGAATCATTTGAATAAAAGCATCCACTTTTACTCCACGTCTTTTCTAAAGGACGGGGAGTAAGAGTTGGATGCTTTTTGTATGCGCGGTCATTTAAGGTTTCGTACTTGTATTTAGGAGAAGGGAAAGGGGGATCTCAATCGTTTCATTATGACGTCGTAACGCTTCGACAAATCCTGCTTTATCTTTCGGTGATACGATGGCGATATCGTACAACCCGTACGCAATTTCAATGCGATCTAGCGATAGGATAGCGCAGGACCTGCTAAAAGTGTTTTCGACAGCGTTAATTTTTTGATGTCAGCGATCGGAATCGTACTTTTAAATGGACCTGAGCGAATGATGAGTTGTTGTTCTATTATTTCATAACCTGTTTTGAACCATAAAAAACTGATAAACGGAATGAAGGCGATGATGACGACATACCCTGTGATGCTCGGATGAACGATTACGTCCCATAGGAGTGAGGCATTCGCTCCCCAAATAATCAAACCTAATAAAATGCTTCTTTTTGATGGAAAATATACGATAGTCCCTCCTTCCTCTTCCTTATCACATGAAGAAGTATTTATGATCGATGCTCTGTCGCTTGTCGAATGACAGTTGGATGAATGATGTGGAATTGATCCGGTGTCGCATTTGTATCTACGAGCCATACTTTATGTTGTCGAATGATGTTTTCACTCATATTTCGAGCGGTCCGTCCATTCGCTCGTAAGGAAGTAGGTAAAGTAGCGTAATATGTTTCGACAGCCTCCTGCATGATCGTTTCATCAAATGTCCATTGAGCCTGAAGTTGCTGAATGACGATGCTCGCTACTTCTTCTGGTGTATAATCTGGAAATTCGATTTCATAAGGGACGCGAGAGCGAAGACCGGGATTCGTATCGAAAAAGTCATGCATCTCTTTCGTATAGCCTGCCAAAATAACGATCCATTGATCCCGGTAGTTTTCGAGTGCTGTCAATAATGTTTCAATCGCTTGCCTTCCGAAATCGTGCTCGCCTCCTTGAGCGAGTTGATACGCTTCGTCGATAAATAAAACGCCCCCCATCGCCTGTTGAATGATCGCTTCCGTTAGTTGTTCGGTATGCCCGACATGAGAGCCGACGAGATCGGACCGGTTGACGGAAATGACTTGGCGAGTGGGCAAAATGCCGATCGCATGGAATAGAGAGGCGATGAGGTGAGCGACGGTCGTTTTTCCTGTCCCGGGGTTACCGATAAATGACATATGGTAGGTCCCCGTTTCGAATTCCATTCCTTGAGCGTGCAGTTGTGTATTAATTTGAGCTTCTTTTCTAAGCGTATCGACAAATTGTTTCACATTTTGTAAGCCTGTTAATGCGTGCAAGGCGGCTGTAATTTCTTCAATTTTCATTTGAGGGTCATCCGAATGTTGTTCTGTCATCGTATAAAGGTCTTCCCGCGTAATCGTTTGAACATCTACGTCATTCGTCTCGATGACGCGATTGGCCATCGTCATGATGAGCGTCTGATTAAAATTGCGTACCCATCGCGCATTACTTTTATCGATACTTCGTGCATATTCTGTTTGTACGACATGTGCGTAAGTAGCAGTGTCTACAGTGTACGCTTGCCTCGTTAAATCGAGAAGGCCGATTTGAACGATTTCTTCCGGTGTATAGTCGTCGAAATAAAACGTATTCGGAATGCGTGAACGCAATCCAGCATTGACTGATAAAAATTGTTGCATATCTTGTTCATACCCTGCAAAAATAATCATGAAGTCATCGCGGTGGTCTTCCATAAATTTTAAAATCGTTTCAATCGCCTCTTTACCGAAATCATTCCCTTGTGTCGAGTATAGTGTGTAAGCTTCGTCAATGAACAAAATGCCACCTTTTGCACGTTGAAGCACTTCTTCCGTTTTTAAAGCGGTTTGGCCGATAAATTCACCGACTAGGTCTTGGCGGGACACTTCAATTAATTTCGTTGAAGGGAGGACGCCATGTTCATGTAAGGTTTGGGCGATGACACGTGCGATACTCGTTTTCCCTGTTCCTGGGTTACCTAAAAAGAGAGAGTGCAAGACGAGCGGTGTCGTTTCGAATCCATTTCTTTGACGCATTTGATGAAATTGGACGGTATGAATAAATTGTTGCACTTGTTCTTTTAAAGATTTGAGTCCGATAAAGTCATGTAAAGAAAGGGTCGGTTTTATTTGTTCTTGGGACGCGACTGTCGGACGGAATAATTCGCTCGTTTCATCTACATAAACGCTGTCTGTTTCATAGCCGTTAAAAGTCGTCCCCTCGTCATAATGAACAACGCTTTGTTTGATTGCTTCTATTATGTATTCGCCATTCCCTTGTATGTCACAGGCTTCAATCGTAACCGTCGCTTCATCTTCTGCGAAAATTTGAAGATAGTCCGATTGAGCTGAAAAAGTACAATTTGTTAAAGACGCTTTCGCTTGTTCGCGCACCCAAAAAGCGAGTTGATGTTCATTCGTGAATGTACATCCTTCGAAATGAAAATCACTTTGCCCACTCAACGCAATATTCGGAGAAATATGGTTGAAAAACGTGCTATTTCGAATCGTTCCTTTGGATCGGTTGTTGCTAAAAATACCGTGGCTTTCACTTTCATAAACTTCGCAACGCTCCAAGAGAAGGGTGGCGTCTTCGTCTACAAAGACGTTAGAGTGAGGGTGTTGATAAATAAAGCTATCCATTCCTTCAAGTTGTGCCCCTGTATGAACGTAAATCCCTTCCGCTTGTCCTTCGTAAATGTGACAACGCGATAATGTGATAAAGGAGTTTTGACCACCCGTTGCAATTTGGGCGAAAGCATTATGATGGACGTGACAATCTTGAAGTTCCGCTTGCGCTTCGTCCGTTACCCACACACCGTTTGCGACAGAATGTGAAATCGTCGTTTGTTCGAGAAGAGGGTGTCCGCCTGTAATACTGATGACGTTTGAATTTTGGCTTGTCGTCAATTGGCATTCTTTGAAGTAGCCTCTCCCTTCTGATTGTATGAGGGCGTTATGTTGGGAGGCTTGTTGTAAAAGACAGTGATGAAACTGAGGATTCGCTTTTGTCTCAATGAGCACATTATACGTGCTTTGTTCAATAGTACAATTTGTAAAGGTCCCTTTTCCTCCATTAAAAACAAACACGCCAATCGATTGATTTGCACGGATGACGCATTGATGAAATGTAGGGTTTGCTCCATTCCCGATACCGACTCCGTTATGGCGACATTGTTCAATGAGGCACTGTTCTAAGTGGACTTCGTATTCTCCGTGATTGCAATAAAGGCCACTATGATAGACGGACTGAATCGTGACGTGTTTCATATGAACGGATAAATGATGGTGTTCGGGTGTATAAATGACGACAGCATCGAAGTTTTGAGAGGAATCCGTATGGTGGATAAATAATTTTTCTAGTTGAATATGTCCACTTTTGATGCTGATCGTAGAACCGCTATCTGTCGTAATCGTGACGGCTCCTCGTCCGACAAGTCGTACATCTTTTGTGAGCGTGAGTGCTTCGTGATACACGCCTTCTTCAATATAAATCGTTGCTCCAACAGGAGATGCATCAAGCGCTTCTTGAATCGTCTTATATTTTGAAAACATCTTTTGAGATACGACAATGTCCCCTTTTAAAAAATGAAACAAAACAATCCCTCCACTTTACATTTTTCCTTTTATCATACAGGATAGTAAAATCGTCTCGCAATAGTGAATGTGCAATTTTTTCATGGGAAAGTGGAAGAATCAAAAAGCTTCCATTCTCGATGAAAATGGAAGCGCGATACGTTAAAACATGATAAATGTTAAATATAGTCCACATAAAGTGATGAATAAAATCGGAATCGTTAATAGTAAGCCAACTTTCATGTATGTGAGCCATGAGAGGCGGACGCCGTGTAATTTCAAGACATGAAGCCAGACGAGTGTCGCGAGTGAGCCGATCGGTGTAAATTTCGGACCGAGGTCGGAACCGATGACGTTCGCATAAATGAGCGCTTCTTTCATCACACCAGTCGTGCCGCTTTCTTCAATGGCGAGCGCGTGAATCATGACGCTCGGCAAATTGTTCATGATCGAAGATGAAATGGCTGCTAAAAATCCTCCTCCGATCGTCGCTGTAAACAAACCGCCTTCTGTGAGAGATTGCATCATGCTTGCGACTTGTTCAGTAAATCCAGACTTCCCGAATCCGTAGACGACGATATACATACCGACCGAGAAGATGACGATCGCCCAAGGAGCTTCTTTGACGACGCGACGTGTATGGACGACGTCGCTCTGTTTCGCGACGAGTAAAAATACAATCGTCGCCGCGCCAACGATGAAGGAGACCGGAATGTGGAGCGGTTCACTCACGACATAACCGATAAGTAATACGCCGATGATCCACCAAGAAAAGCGAAATAGTCGTTCATCTCGAATCGCTTCTCGTGGCTCGCGCAAAGACGCAACGTCGTACTGTTTCGGTAACTGTTTCCAAAAGTATAATGTTAAAACGAGCATCGTAGCGAGAAGTGAAAAGAAATTTGGAATGATCATGCGTATTGCATATTCGACAAATCCGATTCCGAAAAAGTCCGCCGAAACGATGTTCACTAAGTTACTAATGACGAATGGGAGAGAAGTCGTATCCGCAATAAAGCCACTCGCCATAATAAAGGGAAAAATGGCTGCCTCTTTCAACTGCAAATGGCGCATCATCGATAAGACGATCGGTGTTAAAATAAGGGCAGCCCCATCATTGGCAAAAAGAGCCGCGACAATCGCACCGAGTCCCATCAAAAGTAAGAAGAGTAACAGTCCGTGCCCCCGTGCTAAACGAGCCATATGAAGCGCGGACCATTCAAACATGCCAATCTCATCTAATAAAAGTGAAATTAAAATGATGCCGACGAAAGCGAATGTCGCATTCCAAACGATGTCCGTGACGAACCAAACATCTGCCCAATCGACGACCCCGAATGCGAGGGCGACGAGCGCACCGATTGTGGCGGACCACCCGATCGATAACCCTCTCGGCTGCCAAATGACAAATAGTAATGTCATGATAAAAATGAGTGATGCAATGAACATAGCGAGCCTTCTTTCTTCATTCGCACAACAAACGGCGCTTTTCCGTAGTTAGCGGTTCGAGCGTGTTTGCGATGGAAGGTAATGTTTGGATAATGTGAAGAATGAGCGGATAGAGCGGGTGCGTGTGTCGTAATGAATAATATACCCATTTTCCTCGTCGTTCTTCAGTTACGATGGAAGCTTCTTTCAGCCGTTTCATATGTTGACTAATAGAAGGCTGGCTCATGTCGAGTAAGGCGACGAGTTCACAAATACAAAAAGCGTCGTGGACTAAATAAGAGACGATACGTAAGCGCGTTTCTTCTCCGAGCGCTTTCAAAACATGTTCTGTTTCTAAAAATGTCATCGGTTTATTCCTTTCATATGCGTTATAATTGATTTGATTTTAATTTAGAGTACTGTAAAATATGATAATTTAAAATTAATAAATAAGCAAATGATTATTTGATAATGAATTGTAACCTTTTCAAAAAAAGAAGTCTCTAATAAGGGAGGAGGGATAGAATGGAACGATGGATTCAACGAGCAAAGAAAGGGGACGAAGCCGCTTTTTCACAACTTGTAACACCACTTCGCATGCGTCTACTGTACAAAGTATTGACGATTACGAAGGACTGGGAAATGGCAGAAGATGTCGTGCAAGAGGCGCTTTTTACGAGTTATCAGAAGCTCGAGCAATTGAAAGAAGCCCGCTATTTTGAAACGTGGGTCATGACGATTGCGATTCGACTAGCGTATCGGCACGTCCAAAAAGAGCTAGAGACAATACCTTTAGAAGAAAGTATGATCGCTAGCATCCAGCATGAAAACGAGCGGGAAGAAGTGCTCGTCCTATTGAAAGAGCTGCGAGAGAGTGAAGCGAGCCTATTACAGACGTATTATTTTTCAGGTTATTCCATAAGAGAAATTGCCGAGCATTGGGAGTTGTCCGAAAGTGCCATAAAGACGAAATTACACCGCGCACGTCGAGCATTTCGTCGTGTATACGAACGTCAACGAGGAGGAATTGAAATGACAGAAGAGAAAAGGCTACAACGACAATACGAACGAGCGAAAGAGATCGCAGGAGTCGCAACACCTCCAACCATTATCGATTACGATGAGGAAGAAGGAACGTATGTCATCGGTTGGGAAGAAGACGTCATGCTGACATTGACGAAAGAAGGGCGACTCCAAAGCTATGACCGAGAAGTGGAAGTGACGGGGAAACAGCAGTCGCTTGAACCATTGCGCCGCATCGCTGAACAGTGGCTCGTTGCCCATATCGGTCCTGTCTTTTCACAATATCGAGCCGAGCGCTTCGTTGCGCGAAAAGAAAGCGTGACGTTTTACTACGAGCAAGAAGCGGGCGGACTCCCACTTCCATATAGTGGTTGTTATGTCAAAATAACAATAGATGGACAAGTTTCGGGGTGCTATCATTATGGTGAAGTAACAATTCCAGAAGTGAAAGACATCGTCCAACCGTCTGCCATACGCGAACATGCTGCCCGTCACGTCACTTTTGAAAAAGTGATCGATGAAGGAAGATGGGTGTATGTAGCGCGTAATGAAACGTATCGAGCAGATGTCGCAACACCGACTCTTCTCTACAATTGGGACATGGAAGACGAGCCGTCAAGTCGAGCGATGTCCATCGTTTGGCCGAAAAAAACGCCGCTCAGCTGGCAACAAATGCTCGGTGTCGACAAAGCACGCATATTGCGCACGCGCGAAGAACCGAAAGCAATCATCTACGGTACACCGCGAGAAAGACCGAAAGATCCGATGTCGTTTGAAACGTATTTTCAAGTGCAAAGTGCGGAGACGGTGAAAGTGACCATTGATGAAGAAACGAATTTGCCGAACGGTGCTTTTTCTTTTCGACAAGAAAAGGGAGAAAAGACGTGGACGGAAGAAAAGCGTCACGAGCGAGCGCTCCATTGGCTACAAGTCGTCATCCCTCACGCTGTACCTTCCTTAGTCGAAATCGAACGTGAATTTTTAGATGAACCGTACGTCTTTCATTGGGTGAATGATAGAGGAGATCACTTGGCGCGTCTTTCCGTTCAAGTGAGTGAAGTGACGGGAGCGGTGACGTACTATGCAGGTACTACACTTACAGCAGATGAAGCGCAACAGTTAACGGAGGCAGAAGTGTGGAGTGAAGAGGAAATACGGGCTGACTATGTGAATCGCATGAGCGTTACAAAACGATGGGAACGAGTAGAAGGAGCGTATGTATTAGTGTATGACATCGTTGATCAATCGACGAACCAACCGCTCGAACGTTGCGACGCACTCACTGGAAAATGGGAAAGCTAAAAGTTTTATAATAATCGTATGTGAATGAAAGAGAAGAAATTTATTTTTCAAATAAAACAATGGTACGAGGCGTATCGATACGTTTTGTAACGTTACGAAATGGTACGTTACGAAATCTATCGTTACGCCCGTATCGTTACGTTTTGTAACATAGCAAATCGTAACAAAATTCCGTATCGTTATGTTTTGTAACGTTATGAAATCGTACGTTACAAAACGTTACCCTTAATAATACCATTCTTAAAAATTACCAAGAGAAGATATAATAATCTTTATCCGTCATGGATCTTATACACGTAGAGAAATGAAGATGAAAAAGAAAAAGTTGTCCAGAAAAAAGAAGAGAGGCGTAATGTAACGGGTGAAAGAAAAAACAAAGGAGATGATGAAGATGATGAAAGACACAAAAAACGCCTACGAAAGATGGATTCGTAAGCGTTTCGGATGATATTACTTGACCATTTCTTGTAAAAAATCATTCATTTCGGCACTCAATGTATTCAAGCGCTCGATAATGTCACTGAAATCTTGAACGAGTGTCGCTTGTTCATTCGATGCTTCAGCGATTTGGCCCATATTCGTTTTTAAGTTTTCCATATTATGTTTAATATTCGATAAAGAATCTTCAATTTGTCCCGTTGCCCCTGCTGTTTGAAGTGATAATTTACGAACTTCTTGCGCAACAATACTGAACCCAGCACCGTGTTGACCGGCACGTGCTGCTTCGATTGCCGCATTTAATCCGAGTAAGTTCGTCTGTTGAGAAATGCTTTTAATTAAGCTCGTAATTTCATTCGTTTTTTCAGAGTCTTTTAACGCATGTTCTGATTGTTCACTCATCTCTTCACTCGTTGCTGATAATTCTTCTGAGTGCGCTGCGATAATGTGAACGCGATCTTGTAAAGAATCGATAATGCCTTGCATCGTGTCCATATATTCTTTTAATTGTTCTTCATTTTCAACAGGAAGTCCGATTGCCAATGCTCCGACGACTTCACGACCTTCTAAAATCGGGAAAGCGAATGCTTTAATCGGAACACCGTACACACTACGATCGATATAAACGTCCGCATTTCGACCGCTAAACGCGATGTATACATTGTCATCCCCTGGATTGACACGTTCTCCGTCTCGATACCCTGAATCGACACGGCGTCCAGGTAAATAACGTTCGACTGTGTCTTTTTTCTTATCTGCGACTGCCACAATCGCCTCGCCTTTCAACACTTTATGAATGTAAGGGGCTGCGATGCAAAGCGCATCTAATGTACTCATCGTTTCTGTCATCATAATTCCTTCTTTCCGTATTAGTTTCGATTTGAATAGTATACCATCGTTTGAGTGAAAAGTATCAGTTTCCAATAAAAATCTATAAAATATACATAGATTTGAAGTGATTATAAGATTTTTTTGGAAAATAAGAATAATGATTTACCCGATCACAACCTGTCTTCTATTTAGAAGGTAGGTTGTTTTTTTATGTAACTACACAAGTGTTGTAAATTTGGTACAATATAAGACAAAATATGAGAATTTGATTGATGGTAGGAAGATGGGAGGATTTTGAATGTTTTATCAGTTTTTAGAAAAAGAAGATTTACAGCTCGCTCAATTTTTAGAGGAGTTGGAGCTTGCGGTATTCCAAAATCCGCGTGCTTTGTTGACGCATAGTCGAACATTGATTGAAGTTATTTTTCAAAAGATAGATAAAGTAGAAGGAATCGAACGACCTTTTGGATTTAAATTGGTAGATCACTTAAACGACCAAAGCTTGTATGAAATGCCAAAAGCGGTATATGAGGCGTGTGAAAAAATTCGTTTAGCAGGGAATAAGGCGACGCATCAAATTGAACAAGTGTATCTCGTTCAGTCGTTGATTGTATGGCGTCATATTTATGATGTTATGCATTGGTATACGGAAACTTATTTAAGCCCGGACTTAGAAATGCCACCCTATTGCGATCCGAAGATGAATGATGTACTTCGCACGTTAGAAATCGGCGAATTGACATTGCGTTTAGAGCAATTAGAAAAGCAATTGCAGGAAGGGACCGATCACACGGAAGTTGTGCCTTTAGAGCAGGGGGTAACATTGCCAGGGATGACGACGGTTCGCACGCTCACTTTCCGAGAAGAGTCGATCGATATTCCGTACTTTTTACGTGATGCCCTTTTACTGCCTCAACGTTTTGAAAAGAGTGAATCGTATCTCATCGCTTTAAATAACAAACAAGAAGCGCGTTTCATGAGTGAATTGCCGTATTCTTTGGACGAACTCCACACGCGGACCCCTCGTCGCAAACAAGAGCATACCGCCGTTTTCGTCGAAGAGTTAAAGCACTTTATCGAAGAGGAAATTAGAAGAAAACAAGTGCGTGCAGACCGTCAAGGAGACGGCGAGTTATTGTTGTTTTACGAAGGCGAACAACTCGTCATTACGGAAAGGCGAGCTGCGATTCAAATTGATGACGAACTGTTACCGCGCTCTCCGAAACTCGTTGAACATTTACAACGCGACGGCATTACAAGCGTCGGGTTATTACCGAAAGAATTCGTCCTCATCGGCAAATACGACCAAATCGGCCCCCAACGCGTAAGAGATTTCTGGGAGATTTTGAAGAAAACTGGGAGAGAGTAATAATACGTATAAAATCAATATAATCAACAATTTTAAATATTAAAAAAAGCATGAAATCAGCAGTTTTAATTTGGGTACTGTCAATATTTTTGTGTAAATGATGATTCACCCGTTCAAGGGAACTCATCACCTGTGTATTCAATTGTACTTGTTCGAAGTGTTGATTTGAGTGTGTAGGAAAGGGCTAGCCCTTTCCTACAGCGCTGGCGCGGCCAGTTCGTGCAGCTGCTCAAACATCTCTTCTAGCTCCGCACGGGCCTGATTGAAGCCAATGTGGCAACGTGTGGCGAAACGTTGATTGTAGTCTTCGAACTGCGTCACTAAAAAGCGTTCCAGTGATTCTTCGTTTGGGAATTGTTCCTTGCGCTTTGTATATTTTTTAATTTGCTTATTGAATGATTCAATCAGATTTGTTGAGTAGATGCTTCGCCAAATCGCCTTTGGAAAGCCGTAAAACGTCAGTAAATAAGGGTTTTCGAGTAAGCCTTGTGCGACCTTTTTATACGATTTGCCCCATTTTTCGCAAAACGTCTCGAGCGATTCTTTCGCTGCTTCGGCGTCCTTTGCCTGGTGAATCGTTTTAAAATCTTCGCACACTTCCTTGCGATCTTCTACGCGTACTTTATGCATGATATTGTGTGCGACATGGACAAGGCACACTTGGTATTTCGCCTTCGGAAACACCGTGAAAACAGCGTCTGCCATGCCTTTTAAGCCGTCTGAGATGAATAAAAGCACATCTTCTACTCCACGGTCTTTCAGCTCTTCTAGTAGCTCCTGCCAGTTGTAAGCAGACTCCGTTGGGGCAATCGTGTAAGCAAGCACTTCTTTCGAGCCGTCTTCACGAATACCAACCGCAATATAGACGGCTTCTTTTGACACCGTATCACGACGCACGGCAATGTATGTCGCGTCTAAATACACGCACACGTAGCGATTGTGCAACGAACGATTATTAAACGCTTCTACCGTTTCCGAAACAGCTTTTGTCATATTCGAAATCGTTTGCGGCGTATAGTGATGCCCATACATTTTCTCGATTAATTGCGCAATTTCCGCCATCGTAATGCCTTTTTTGAACAGGTGAATGACCGTTTTCTCCAGCGTATCGTTCGAGCGCTTATACGGTGCCACTGTCTGTTGCTTGAACTCACCGTTGCGATCACGCGGGATTTGAAGCGTTAAATCGCCGTACTCCGTGTGAAGTGTACGCGAATAAGACCCATTGCGAGAATTGCCTGAGTTGAACCCGATACGATCGTATTTTTCATAATCCAAAAATTCCGTTAGTTCTGTCGCCAGTAGCGAGTTGATCGCCATTTCCAAGTGCGAACGAAAAACCTCGGTAATATCTTGTTTTTTCACTAGTGCATCGACAATTTCTGTTGTAAATTGATTCATAGGGAGACCTCTTTTCTAGGATTGGTTATGGTGACTTAATTCTACCAAGAAAGGGGCTTCCTTTTTCTATGGAATTTTCTATTTACACAAAATATTTTATACTCTCTTAATTTGATTTCATACTTTTCTAATTTTTGTTTTATATATTGAAAAAATTATCGTTCAATCGTCATCGATTGTAAAATTTCGGCGATGATTTCGGGGTTTCCTTTCGGCACTCGTTTTTTCGTGACCGTTTGCAACACTCGCTCGGTCGCTTTCGTCATAGAAGCATCGCTATCTTGATGCCAATGAGAAGGGACGTCGTACACATTCACCGTTCCGTCTCCGTTACTATGATACGTCACCATGCCGACTGCGGTAAATTCTCCGACTAAAACGACGACATCTTCAGGGAAGACGAGGCTCGTATCTTCAATGTACGGATTGACAGGCGTTCCTTTTTCGTCAAATAGGACGGTGAGGGGCGGTGCTGGAGAAGTGTTCGTATATTGATGCCACATACGCGCATATTCGATTTCTTCTGGAGCATATCCAGGAAAAAGAACCGCATCTCCTGGCGCATTCATTTCTTTTAAATATTGTTCTTCTTCACGCCAAGATTGTAATAAGTCATGTTGTCCTTGACCGTACTGGAACACTTCTTCAATCGATTGTTTACTGAAGTAATCGTCGAGCGATTCAATATAAGGAAGCTGCGATAAAATGCCTTTTCCTGTCGCTTTCAGAAAAGTTCGGTCGAACAGGTCGAACGAATCTTCTGTAATGCTTGAAAGTGTGATCGTCGTTTCATCTTGTAAGTGAAGGGTTAATGTTTGTTCATCTTCCATTGTGACAGATTCAATCGGTGCGTACGCATAAGAGTCTACACTGATGATGCCACACATTAATGTTTCTTCCGTCAGTTCACATACGGTCAAACCATTGCGCTCTTGTGCGTAGCCGAGCGTTTGTTGGAATAACGCGATCGCTTCCTCTTCTTTCGATGTTTCTTCTTCTATTTCCGTCGTTACTTCTTCTACTTCTTCAAGTTCGACGGGGTCAGTCTCCGTGTTGCATCCACTGAGTGTTAAAATTGCAAAAGCGATGAATACCATTGTTTTCGTCCATTTCATATTGAAAGCCTCCTTTACATTTCTTTCCTGATTGTATCAGATGAAGAAATGTTCGAATAGCTTTCATCATAGCGTACATAACGTGTTATGTTTAACCCATTTTGAAACCATTTGAAAAAAGATTTATTTTGTTGATAGGTTTTGGAGAGTTGCATCGTTATATAGAGTGAAAAGCGCTTTTCGAATAGGAGGAAACCGATGTTAACGAATCGACAACTGCGGCGTTTGGCGCGCCAAGATGAACGGCTGTTGCCTGTCGTTATCGATGCATACGGGCCGTGGGTGAAGGCGATTTGTTATCGCATCGTGGCTCCGATTGCAGGCACTTCCGCTGTGGAGGAATGTGTCAACGATGTATTTTTACGAATTTGGACGAAGGCACCGACATTTGACGGCACGCCGGAACAATTTAAAGGATGGGTCGGGCAAGTGACGAAGTCTGTCGCGATCGATTATTATCGCAAAGTTCAACGCCAATTGGAGCGAGAAGCTCTTTATGCCGATATTCCAGAAACACCCGTAGAAGAGAACGATGATTCTTTTCATGAGCAAATTGCGACATTGTCCACGATCGACCAGCAAATTTTTAAGATGAAGTATGAGGCAGGGTATTCCAGCAAAGAAATTGCACAACAATTGCATTTGACGGTCGCGAGTGTTGACAATCGCTTGTCCCGTGGACGCCGACAACTGACGGTAACTTTACATCCGCAAAGGAGAGATGACGATGCCACACCAACCTTTTGATGATTTAGATGTTGAACAAATTGAACCGATGGAGATGACAGATATGGAAAAGAAAAAAATAGAACGTTATGTGAGAGCGGAAGTCCCGACAAAACGACGTGTCGGCGTGATTGGACGCGTCGCAGCAGCTGCGGCAATTTTAACGACGAGTGTCGTTGGCGCAAGCTTTATGTCCCCAACGATCGCGTCGCAAATCCCGTTTATGGAAAATGTCGTTTCGCTCTTTGACCAAAATGAAGCGAAAAATGAACATGCGACGATTATCGGACAAGTGAAAACGTCCAATGGAATATCGACGATGGTCGACCGTGCGATTTTCGATGGAAATACGGTGACGATTTATTTCGCGGTTGAATTAGATGAGCCGGTTCCAGGAGCGGTTGGGTTGCAGCAAGGAGTCGGAAATTTACAAGTGAAAAAGTCGAGCGGTATGGCGGGAACGGAACATATTGAAAAAATTGATGACTTGCACTATATCGGCATGATGGAAATGACATTGTTCGACCATGACGCTCAGGCAGCTTCTGTCGTATGGGATATGGAGGCGTGGGAATTTTACAATGCGGATAATGAAGTCATTAAAACGGTCGATACGGATTGGAAGATGGCCTTTTCAGTAGAGGCGGAAGAAGCGACGACAACGACAGTTATGGAACGCTCTTCTGTGGAAGGCGTCGATGTCATTTTAGAATCGATGACACGCACACCGATTTCGACAAGCTTACATGTGAAAACTGTCGCTTCAAAAGAAGCTCGTGAAGCATTGCCCCCTTTACAAGGGATTGCGTACAGTTTATTCGGGGGAGAAAAATTGATCGAAGAATTGAACATGTTTAGCCCGACATTCCGCGTCGTAGATGATTTAGGCAATGAATATGTCGTGTCAGGAGGAGCGGGAACGATGGAAGGAGAAGGACCGATGTATTCTCTTTCAACATTTGATCCGATTCACGAGGATGCGAAAAGCTTAACGATCACACCTATTTTAATCGAACGCGACATGCAAGAAATGCCAAGCATTACGATTCAGTTATAAAAGTATAGGAACATCTCACGTCATTCGATGTGGGGTGTTTTTTGCATGAGTGAATGTAAATTTTCTGTAAATTCCATTGTTTTCAATGATTTATTTCGAAAAATCTGACAATATAGAGAGGAATAGGAGGGGAAAGTATGAAAATCGTTTTATTGTTTATTTGGAAATATGTAGGGATTCCTTTTATTGCAATATGGATTATCTTTTCTTTGCCGCTTACAGAAGATATGCAAGCGATTCTTGTTTTCTCTGTACTCATCATCGTCATTTTGTCACTCGTCGTACCTCCGATTGTGAGAAGGCTCGTCGGAAAGTTTGGTGTACAAGCGCTCGCTTATATCGAAGCATCTAACAGGAAAAACGCGTACATTGCAGCGCACGTCATCCAATTTGATCGGGTAGATGCCGAACTGTTAGTCATTGAAGAGAACGGGGAACAATTTAGAGCGAAAGCCCGAATTTATATAGAAGAGTGGGAGGCAAGAACATTCGGTCCGCATCAAAAAGCAATCGTCCGTTATTTGCCATTTTATAAAAAACGAGTCGCTTTCGACATCATGCATTATTCGAAAAAACGAGAGGAAGTTTTAAAGGAGTTTTATAAAAAGAAGAACGCTCAAAAGTCGCGAACGTGAAGGGAGTATAAAAATACTAAGACCTTCGCACAAAAAAACCGTTCATGTATGGAGTTTTTATGAAGTGAAAGAGAAAACTTGCAAGAAAAAGGGAAATGAGACACAATATGTAGTGATAGAGGAAGTGTTTCGTGCTGTTTTATACTCAATTTCAGTTTCAAGTCTCCCTCTACTTAGAGGGAGTGGGTTGAAATATCGCAAAAATTAATGGTGCCCCGATTCCTCAATGTACAAAATCCTGTCCGCTTCATGAGCGAACAGGATTTTTTTATTCGAGCGGGCCATCGTAAAGCAAGCCGTCTTTCGTCAAATGCACAAATTTCACATGATTTTTTGAAAGAAGGGCGATGCTTTTATACATGTCTTGTCCATCGACTGACCAAAGGATGATGCGTTTATGTGAACTTTCTTCAATAATTTTAGAAGGGATCGCATCGTCGATTCCGAGCTCTCGTAATTTTAAAGCTTCCGCTCGCTCTTCTGAAACATTTTCACGAGGTGCATCCGATACCTCTTCTTTTTCGACAATTTCTTGTTTTTCAACTTTGACCGGTGGCGTCGGTTCCGCTTGTTCAGAACAGCCGAACAATAACAAGCCACCGAGTAATAATCTGTATTTTCTCATATCGATTTCCTTCCTATGATAAATGTATACGTACTGTAACGAATATGAAAAGGAGAAACAACTGCCGTCCCTTATTCTTTTAAGAAACAGTTCCTCTGTCGTAGAATTTTTCCAACATTTATAGAATGAAAAGAGACTCGCCATTATTTTCTAAAAGTAATAATCCGATAAGAAATGATATATGACTTATTTTTACAAAGAAAATTATGGAATGAAAAGATTGATATGTCAGGGGAAGAGGAATTATTCATTTTTGTTTTTTCATTTATTCGATTTGAAAATAGAAAGGAAAACGACTGTTGACTTTACTATTCGCATAATTTATTATAGTCATTATGTTCTGAAAATTTAGATAGAACTTAAGAGACAATGTTAGGGGGGGGGAGAAGTGGCATGAATGAAAAACCGCTAAAAGGCATTACAATTGTTGAGTTAGGGAATTTAGTAGCGGCTCCTTTCGCAGGGAAGATTTTTTCGGAATTCGGTGCGACAGTAATTAAAGTAGAGCAACCGAAGACGGGAGACCCTCTGCGAAATTGGCGTGTCATGCATGACGATACATCAGTTTGGTGGCATGTACAAAGCCGCAATAAAAAATCAATCACTGTGAATTTACGAGAGGAAGAAGGACAACAAATCATCCGCGATCTCGTAGCGAAGAGTGATGTCGTACTAGAAAACTTTAAGCCTGGCACGATGGAACGCTGGAACTTAGGTTATGAAGATTTAAAACGAGTAAACCCATCGATTGTGTTAACACGCATCTCAGGATATGGACAAACAGGCCCTTATCGTGAAAAACCAGGATTCGGAAGTGTCGCTGAAGCGATGGGTGGATTGCGTTATTTGACAGGCTATCCAGATCGTCCTCCAGTACGTGTCGGTGTCGCAATTGGCGATATGATTGCAGGATTGTATGCGGTCGTCGGGACAATGTTCGCTCTCCGTGCTAGAGACATTCATCCAGAAAAGCTCGGCCAAGAAGTCGATGTGGCATTGTATGAAACGGTATTCTCATTATTAGAAGGAATGCTTCCTGAATATGATTTAACAAATATTGTGCGAGAACGTACAGGTAGTACACTGCCAGGGATTGCGCCTTCTAACACATATTTATGTCGCGATGGCAAGTATGTTGTCATCGGTGGGAATGGCGATCAAATCTTCAAACGTCTCATGATAGCGATTGGCCGCCCTGATTTTGCAGAAAAGTCAGAATATTCTACAAATCAAGGTCGTGCAGACGATGTCGAAACGATTGACGAAGCAATTGAAGCATGGACGAAGCAATATACATTAGAAGAAGTACAGCAATTATTAGACGAAGTAAGTGTACCGGTCGGACCCATTTATAGCATCGCAGATATTATGAAAGATCCGCATTATATTGCGCGCGAGATGTTGCAAAAAGTGGAACTAGCAAGCGGTGAACAGTTAACGGTTCCGGGAATCGTTCCGAAATTATCGCGTACACCAGGGACATTAGATGCGACAGGCCCTCGATTAGGAGAACATAATGATGAAATTTATGAAGAGTTTTTAAACTTTACGCTAGAAGATTATAAACAATTAAAAGAGCGAGGCATCATTTAAATGACAGCAGTAGAAATCATTGATGTAAGCCCGAGAGATGGACTGCAAATTGATTCACGAATCGCATCGGTGGATGAAAAAGTGACATTAGTTGAACGATTAGCGCAGTCTGGCTTACGTCGTATTGAAGTGACGAGTTTCGTTCATCCAAAATTCGTCCCACAAATGGCTGACGCGACAGAAGTAATCGCACGTGTGACGCAAATTCCAGATTTACAAACGATTGCGCTCGTTCCGAATTTAAAAGGATACGAACGTGCGAGGCAGACGGAAGTGTCGGAAGTGAACTGGGTAAGTGCAGCGACAGAGACATTCAATGCTAAAAATATCGGCCAAACGAAAGACGAAAATTTTCATCAATTTCAACAAATGCTCCGTCTAGCAAAAGAAGATGGAAAGCGCACAGCATTTTCGATTGCGGTATCCTTCGGTTGTCCATACGAAGGAGAAACAGATCCGCAAGCAGTTCTTGACTTGGCGGAGCGGGTTCTTGCAACAGATGTGGACCGGTTGATGATTGCGGATACGATCGGGATTGCGATTCCGACACAAATTGAAGCACTCATGCCCGAACTCGTTGAAATGACAGAGAAAGCTGGAAAAGAATTATCTTTACACCTTCATGATACGCGGGGATTTGGGATTGCGAATGCGTATGAAGCGTACCGCATCGGTGTGCGTTCATTTGAAGCTTCGGCGAGCGGAATCGGAGGCTGTCCATTTGCGCCAGGAGCCGCGGGCAATATTGCGACGGAAGATCTGGCGTATTTATTTGAGCGAATGCAAATTGATACAGGATTGCAGATGGACCGTTTAATCGAAGCTGCTAATGTAGCTGCTTCTTTATCAACGAAAACACCATTAGGAAAAATAAGACCGATTTACAATCGAGAAAAGGGGAATGACCAATGAAAAAAATGTGGCAATGGGCATTGATGCTCGTACTCGCAACGGTATTAGCAGCATGTGGCGGAGGCGGCGATAAGCCGAAAGAAGAAACAGGAAAAGAAAACAGCAAAGGGGAGTCTGAAGGCTATGAAGAAGCACGTATTCGACTCGCGTACAATTTACCACAAGATCACCACATTTCAATCGGAGTAGAGAACTTTGCGAAAGAAGTAAATGAACGTTCTGGTGGTAAAGTGAACATTCAAGTGTATCCAGCAGGACAATTATTGAGCGATAAAGATATGAACCAATCGATTTTATCGGGTGGAGTAGAGATGGGGATGAACTCATCTACATTATGGGCTTCGACTGTACCAGCGATGGGCATTTTCGACGTCCCTTACGTATTCAATAACTACGCGACAGTCGGTGAGTTATTACAAGGTGAATTTGGAGATATTTTACGCGAAGAGATGGAAGCAAAAGGAGCATATCCTTTAATTTTCGCAGACTACGGATATATGCAGTTCGCGAATAATAAACATCCTTTAACATCACCAGAAGACTTCAAAGGGTTAAAAATTCGAAGCATTGGAGATTTACCATCTGAGTTGATTCAAGCGTACGGCGCTTCACCTGTCTTTATGGGTGGCGGCGAAGTGTATATGGCTTTACAACGTAAAACAGTAGACGGTGCAACGAGTGGTACGACAGCGATGTTGCAACGAAAATACGAAGAAGTAACGGATTATTTAACAATTAATAACTATGCATACCTCGAGTTTTTACTTGCGGTGAACGGTGAGTTTTGGAATGGTTTGCCTGAAAAGACACGGCAATTATTGACGGAAGTCGCAGCGGAAACGGAAACATGGATTCGTGAACAAGCCGAGAAGGAAGATGCAGAATCTGCAAAACAATTAGAAGAAAAAGGAATGGAAGTGTACGTTGTTCCTGAAGATGAATTACAACAATGGATTGACGCATCTGCACCTGTACGAGACGTCTTCGTACAAACAGCAGGAGAAGTCGGACAAAAATTGTTAGATTTATCCGACCAACAATAATCGAGCAACGGCATGTAGCAATCGCTGCATGTCCGTTCGCTTTTCATAGAGGAAGGAGAATAGAATGTGAAAAAAGTGTATCAATTATTTGATCAATTATTGTATATTGGCGCCTACCTTGCTGGAATTTTAATTTTATTGACGACGATTATGACATTTTATGAAGTCGTTTCACGTTCGTTCTTCCATCAGCCAACGTCTTGGGCGACAGAATTATCCATCTATGCCATTATCGGAAGTTGTTTTTTAGGAAGTGCTTACGCGGTTCGCACGTATTCACATATTACGGTCGATTTGCTTGTGAACAATGTCAGTCCGAAAATGAAAGTTGTTTTAGCTTATGTGACGAATAGTTTAGGCCTTATTTTTAGTTTAATTTTCACATTATATAGTTTTTACCACGTTCAAAAAACGTATGAGCTCGGTGTAACATCTGCTTCTTTATTACGAATTCCGATGTACATACCGGAGTCGTTTCTCGTCGCAGGGGGCGCTTTATTAATTATTGCGTTTACCCTACAATTAATCGATGGTGGGGAACATGAAGGAGGCGAGCATTTATGAATTTCTTCTTCACAGGTGGGTTAACATTATTGCTCATTTTAGGATTACCTGTCGCCTTCACCCTTAGTTTGCTTGCGGTAGCAGGGATGTACTTCTTTGATGGTGGAACATTTGCCTTTGCGCAAATTCCGATCATCTCTTATAAATCATTGGATGATTTTTCTTTGACAGCTTTGCCGATGTACGTCTTGATGAGTCAAGTGCTCGTCATTAGTGGTGTCGGTCGTGATTTGTACGATATGGCAAGCTCATGGTTCCGCCATTTACCTGGAGGACTTGCTATTGCGACGATCTTCGTCTGTACGGTATTTTCCGCAATTTCAGGCTCTAGTGTAGCAACTGCGGTAACAGTCGGTTCTGTAGCATTGCCTGAAATGGTTCGCCGTGGTTATGAAAAGCGTCACGTGCTCGGATTACTCGCAGCAGGAGGAACGCTCGGTATTTTAATTCCACCGAGTATTCCGATGATCATTTATGGATCCGTAACAGGAGAATCTGTCGGTAAATTATTTATTGCGGGTATCGTACCTGGTATTATTTTAACATTATCATTCATGGCTTTCTCAGCTTTCCAAACGCGTCACATTCGCGATGAAAAAGCGACATGGAAAGAACGCATGCAAGCTTCTCGTAAAGCGATTTGGGGCTTGATTTTACCAGTCGTCATTATCGGTGGTATTTACAATGGAACGTTCACGCCAACGGAAGCTGCGGCAGTTGGGGTTGTCATTAGCTTCGTCATTGCGATTTTCGTCTACCGTACGATTAATTTAGCAACGATGAAAGAGATTTTACTCGCAACGGTGAAGACGAACGCGATGATTTTATTCATCATTGTCGGTGCGATGTTGCTCGGATATATTTTAACAATTTTACAAATTCCACAAGATATCGTCAATTACGCAACAGGCTTAGACATTTCACCTTGGGTTATTTTCATCTTTATTAATATCGCGCTTTTAGTGCTCGGAATGTTTTTAGAAACGGTTTCGATTTTAGTCATTACATTGCCGATCTTATATCCGATTGTCATCGCATTAGGATTCGATCCGATTTGGTTTGCGATCATTATGGTCGTTAATATGGAGCTTGCCCTCATTTCTCCGCCAGTCGGCTTAAATTTATTCGTACTAAAAGGATTGGACAAAGAAAATACCATTAGTGAAATCGTAAAAGGCGTCGTTCCGTACGCTGCGATTATGGTTATTTTTATCGTCATCTTGTCAATTTTCCCAGAAATTGCGACAGGCTTAATTGACAATGTCGATTAAATGAAAGTAAAAAATGTCACACGTGTTGATTAACCAAAATCATCCAATATCTATTTGATAAAGTTCGCGGTGGAATTCGACTATTT
>NZ_JBHTJF010000006.1:0-21754 GCF_042675605.1 Savagea faecisuis | reverse complement strand
CGGTTTTCATGACAGATTGAGCCATTTGACTTTTTAGTCCAAATTTACCACGTAATTGCTTGTAATGTAAATCGTTAAGTTTTGCTTGATTTAAAATTTTTGTCTTGAATACCTGTTTGGACAACCAATTACAAGCATTACGATAAGCATTAGTAGTTGCCATTAGATTTTTAGATTGGTCGTTAGAAACATATATTTGTATTTTTGCAGTAATTGTAGTCATTATGTTCACCACCTTTCACTAATTAAATTATATCACTGTTTTAGTGAAAATTAAACAAAAATGGAGAAAGGAGGAGGCAAGGTACAGGTTTCAGATACTACCGTATCTGACGGCAATTCCTCCCCCACTTATCGTTGAGCTATCGCCCTTCACACGATTGAAGTGGGGGTATCCTTGCCGATTTCAGATGAATTTTTTCTTAACTTTAACGGAACCAACCTTTTTCTTTAAAACGTGCGATCGCTTCAATCCGATTGCCGACATCCAATTTTTCAAAAATAGTTGAAATATAGTTTCGGACCGTTCCGGGTGCGAGATATAATTCACCGGCAATTTCTTTCGTCGTCTTGCCTTCTGCGACGAGCCGAAGCACCTCGCTTTCTCGGTCAGTGAGTGGATTTTCGACAATTTCATCATACGCAATATCGACGAGTTCTGGCGCATAAATACGTCGGCCGTCCATGATCGAACGAATCGCATCGACGAGTTCTTCAATCGGACTATCTTTCAATAAGTACCCTCTCACTCCCGCTTTACGAGCGCGTTCAAAATAACCTGCACGAGCGAATGTCGTTAAAATAATGACTTTCGTTTCTTCATCTTTTAATTGTTCTGCTGCGTCTAAACCTGTCATTACAGGCATTTCAATATCCATAATACAGACGTCTGGCTTCTCTTGTAATACGATCTGCAATGCTTCTTCTCCATTTTTCGCCATGCCGACAACTTCCATATCATCTTCCATATTAATGAGTGACCCTAGCGCCCCAAGCATCATCCCTTGATCTTCCGCAATGACAATTCGAATCATTCGATCTCCTCCTCCACTTGGTGTGTAATGACATTCGGTACTGTAATTGTAAGTTGAGTGCCTTCTTCTGCTGCGATATGCAATGTCCCGTTTATGAAGTTTAACCGTTCTCGCATTCCTTTTAAACCTGTCCCGCGATTAATAGATGAAGGTAGGCCAATTCCATCATCCTCTACAATCGCAACGAGTTCATTTGGCTCTTGAATAAATGTAATCGTACATTTCGTTGCTTTACTATGCTTCACGACATTGTTTACCGCTTCTTTCAAACACATACTTAACACATTTTCTACGATGGCAGGCAATTTTTTAATGACGGTATCTCCTTCAATAACACACTCCATCTCCGCCGCGGTTAAAATTTGACGAATGCGTGGAAGCTCTTCGTTCAATGTAATCGCACGCATCCCTGCGACAAGTTCTCGCACTTCTTTCAAAGCGATGCGCGCCGTTTCCCGAATATCTTTAATTTCCATTTGCGCTTTTTGAGCATCTTTCGTCACTAAACGATAAGCTAAATCACTTTTCAATCCGATGAGTGACAATTTTTGTCCCAATGTATCATGAAGGTCTCTCGCAATCCGTTCCCGTTCTGCAATAATATGAAGCGCTGAAATCGTCTCTTTTGCATCTTCAAGTTGCCCTTCTAAATTTTCTTGTTTATTGCGATTGTATAAATTAAATGGTAATAAAATCGCGCCAATGATCGTAATAATAATGTACGGAATTTGAGGTAGAAACAGCTCTAAATCGATAAAAAATCCTGCGACGACGGCGATAATCGTAAATCCGAGATGCAAGCCGTACATAATATAAAAACCGACAGGATGACGAATGTTACCGATAAAGAAAGCGATAAAAATCGCTAAATATACGTATCCATATAATAGCGTCAACAATAAGTGGACGACCATCTCAAAGCTGATCCACATATAGACAAGCCCTGGTTTAGCATGTGTCGCAAAAAAGTGAAACAAAAAGAAAGAGAGAACGAGTGCGATACCGATCCCTATTTCTAAACGAGTGGACGCTCGAAAAATAAAGAAGAAAGGTAAAATGCAAAAAATAATCCATATGTAAATGCTCATCCACGGACTGCGTGGAACGATATGAAACCAGCTGTTCTTCGTCGTCACCTAGGTCGACCTCCTTTTTCTTTCATTGTAACACGTCACTTTTAAATAAAAAAAGAAGGTCATCAACATAGCA
This sequence comes from Savagea faecisuis, assembly GCF_042675605.1. Classification (NCBI taxonomy): domain Bacteria; kingdom Bacillati; phylum Bacillota; class Bacilli; order Caryophanales; family Caryophanaceae; genus Savagea; species Savagea faecisuis. The sequence continues at coordinate 19,511 of NZ_JBHTJF010000006.1, read as the reverse complement.
TGACCTTCTTTCGATTACGAATTTAAACTAACTTTACGTTTCACAGAGCCTTGTTTTATTTTTTTATGCGCTTCTTTAAATGTGATGAAAGAATACGTCTCTGGATCATAAAGTTTATAACGTAACGATTCTAAGCTCGTTTTTAACGTAATTTTCGTTGCGTATTGAAGTGGTTCTACTTCTTCATGCGCTTGTTCTAAATGATAATTTGGAATTCTTGGCGCTAAATGGTGAACGTGGTGGAAGCCGATGTTTCCTGTAATCCACTGTAACACTTTCGGAAGTTCGTAATACGAGCTCCCTTCTACTGCTGCCTTTACATAATCCCATTCTGATTGCTCCTCAAAATACGAATCTTCGAATGTATGTTGAATGAAAAATAACCAAATTCCGAGCATTCCTGCTACAAACATGATCGTTCCTTGAATGAGGAAAAATGCTTGCCATCCAATTAATAAACTCATTCCAGCATAGATGCCTACTAGTGCGAGATTTGTAATATACGTATTGATTCGTTCTTTTTTACGGCTATCTTTACGATTGAAACGATTCGATACTAAAATTAAATATAAAGGACCGAAACCGAACATGACGAGTGGGTTACGATACGCACGATAAGCAAAACGTTGCCATTTTGAAGCTTCTTCATACTCTTGTACGGTCATTACCCAAATATCACCAACACCGCGCTTATCTAAATTTGAACTCGATGCGTGGTGGATCGAATGCTCACGCTTCCACATTTCGTATGGAAATGTCGTCAAAATCCCTGTAATCGTTCCAACGATATCATTCGCTTTTTTGTTTTTGAAAAATGATCCGTGTGTACAATCGTGAAAAATAATAAAGAGACGTACTGTAAATCCTGCGACTACTAATGCGACGGGTACCATGAGCCATGGTGAAACCGTATAAGCATAATAAGCGAGTGCCCATAAAGCAAAATATGGGACGAGTGTATTAATCAATTGTGCAATGCTTTTTGAACGTTCTGATTTAGCGTAAGGTTGAACGGCTTTATGCAAAGCTTTCGTTTGTTCTTTACTCATCGTCGATTCCCTTCTTTCGTTTCTGATTACCTTTATCTTATCGAATCGAAAGAAATCGTCCTAGACATAGTTGTCATCATAACGACATGACAACTGTCACATATTACTCAAAAATAAATAATATTAAATACGCACAAACAGTCGTGAATACTAAATAAAGCACTGCAGGAATGATCGTTTTCAACAACACTTGCCCTTCCTTCCCTAACAATCCAAGCACAGCGGAAGCCGTCACGACATTATTAATGGAAACCATTGTGCCTGTCGTTGCCCCTGTCATTTGAAGGGCGAGAATAAGCTTCGTTGGCAAGCTAAGGTCAATCGCTACATTTTCTTGTATCGGAGCGAAGGTCAAGGTTGAAATGGTCGCTCCTCCAGTAATGAACGTCCCGAGCAGTCCAAGAAAAGGGGCAACGAATAACCAAACTCCACCAAACTGTCCAATCATGACATCCGCCACATATTGAGGCATGCTCGGTAAATTATTATCATTTATAAAGGAATTAGTAAAAATTTGTACGAGCATTAATGTACAATACAAAGTTAATGCAGCCTTCCCTACTTTTCTAAATGATTGTTGAATGGCTGTCTGATATAGTCTTAGCGGTTGCCTTTGGATGATTAATCCAATCAAACCGGCGAGCAATAAAATAATACCAGGGGAATAAAAGATAGAAAGATCGCCATCGATTGCTTCCACTCCAAAAATCGCACGATGTTCAATGCGCCATAATGACTGAATCGTTTCTTGCACAGGTGGTAATAACCTCGTCAATCCTAACAATAAAACAATAACAACATACGGAGACCAAGCCCCTATTAATTGACGACGACTAAAATTTAGCGGAACTTTATATTTTGATTTCGGTAAAAAAATTCCTCGTTTAATCGTAAATACAGCAATCGCAATCATCGTCAAAGGTGTCAAAATTGAAACGAACTCCAACCCTAAAAATTGAACATATAAGAGAGAAAATAATACATAACTAAGTCCGATGAAAAGCGACCAAATGATGTAAGGACGCATCGTTTTACGTTCAGATGCGAAAAAGCGATTGTATAAATAAATTAATAATAATGGTGTGAGTAAAGTCGGGACAAAATCCAACATAATAATTTCAAAAGATAACTGCTGAAAATAAGACGTACTCGCTTCCGTCACATTGCTGTATCCGACAAATATCGGCGTTCCGACCGCTCCAAATTGAGAGCTCGTCCGATTCGCAATTAAAGTTAAAGCAGCGGCGCTCAACGGCTTGAAGCCAAGCGCGACGAGCAAAGGACCGATAATGATAACAGGCGTCCCGAAACCTGCGATCCCTTCAATTAATGAACCGAATAAAAATGCGATTAAAACGATATAAATGCGCGGGTCTTGTGAAACCGACTGGAAGCTTCGCTGAATCGTCTCAATCGCTTTCGTCTGTTGTAGTAAATGGACTAAAATTGTCGCTCCGAATAAAATAACGACGATATATGTCGCCTTATACATCCCTTGTACACTTGAAGCCGCAACTGCTTCTCTCTCCATCCCCCAAATGAAATAAGCCGACCCTGATACGAGCAATAAACTGTAAAACATACTGCGTAAAGCATCTATTCTCAAAATAATCAGAAAAAATAAAGGAGCTGTTATCGCAATTGTCGCAATTCCAAACATTTACCTTCCCCCTTTTCGTCTTCCTATCATATCGAATTTTGAACAATTTTGAAAATAACAACGGAGAAATTATTTCGAAATCCGAAGAATGACCGTATCATTTTTAATTATGCTATGGCATACTAGTTTTATATACGAATGGAGGAGGAATCCACATGACGATTTACGAAACACGTCGCGCTAAATTAATTGAATATTTAAAACAAAATGATATTCGTGTTGCGATGATTCACGATCCTGAAAACGTTTTTTATTACACAGGCTTCTTATCAGACCCGCACGAACGCTTCATGGCTTATTTCATTGATGTTGAAAAAGATGAAGCTTATTTCTTCGTGCCTGCTTTAGATAAAGATGCAGCAGCACTCGCTAGTCAACTCGACAATATCATTCCCATTTCAGATGACCAACTTCCATTTGAAGTCGTCAAAACGCATATGCCAACACTTTCTGGAAAAATCGGCCTTGAAGCGCGTGCTGTCAACTACGAACGTTACTTACTTTTAACAGAAACATTCGAAGGAGTTACAGTCGAAAATATTCAACCGTTCATTAACGACGAAAGAAAACGTAAAAGTGCAGAAGAAATTGCGAAGCTTCGCGAAGCGTTACGCATTATCGAACAAGTTTTAGAAGAAGGTTTGAAAAAAGTGTACATCGGAATGACCGAACTCGAACTCGTCAGTGAATTCGAAATGCTCATGCGCAAATTCGGAGCGGACGGTCCGTCATTCTCTACGATTGTTTTAACAGGCGAAAAAGCAGCACTTCCACACGGTTCACCAGGAGAGCGTACGATGCAAAAAGGAGACTTCTTGTTGATCGACTTCGGTGTTATTAAAGACGGATACTGTTCTGACATTACGCGTACATTCATCATCGGAGAAGCTTCTGAAGAGCAACGTGAGCGCTACAATATCGTCAAAGCTTCCAATGAAGCAGGCATAAAAGCAGTGCGCGCTAATGCACCTTTAAAGTCATTCGATATCGCAGCGCGTCAAGTCATTGCGGATGCAGGATACAATGAATACTTTAATAACCGTGTCGGTCACGGTTTAGGTATTGGGCTTCACGAAGAGCCTTCCGTACACGGTAATAACAAGGAACTTGCACAGCCTGGATACGTCTTTACGATCGAACCTGGTATTTATATTCCAGAGTGGGGTGGCATCCGTATTGAAGATACCGTGTATATTAATGAGCAAGGAAAATGCGAAGTGCTTTCTAGTTTCCCTACCGAATTAACAATTCTTTGTCAATCTTAATATTTTTACACTCCTACTCAAAAAGGGTAGGAGTTTTTTTCATTTCATGATAAATTAAGAATTAGAGGGGAATTTATTACAGGGGATGTAAACGCTTACGTACGAAAGGGGATTTTTATGCAACTTTCTTTACAAGCGAAACAGCAAATGCAATTAACGATGACACCACAACTTCGGCAAGCGATTGACATGCTTCATTATTCCATTGATGAAATGGACGAATTACTGGCTGAGGAAAATGAACGTTCTCCTTTAATTACGATTCAATTAAGACGAACGCGTTCCAATCGTTCAAAGTCGAATGAATCGAGTGAACCACAATGGGTAGAACCGTCATCAGAACAATATGGGGACAATAGCATTAGCTATGATGAGTTAGCACAACTCGTCAGACTTCAATTTCACAACCAACAAGAGCGACAACTCGTGCTCGCTCTGCTCCCTTACATTCAATCGAATGGTTACTTAGATACGGAAGCTGTTCCGTTACAACGTACATTGATTGAAAAAGGAGTCAATTTACTACAACAAATCGGACCGCCTGGAATCGGAGCGATGTCTGTTGAACAATGTTTATATTTTCAAGCAAAAGAGGCCGAGATTGAAAACAAGACCCTCGTCTTACAAATTATTCAATTTCATTTACAAGATCTTGCAAAACAACAATTAAAAGAAATTGCAACTGAATGTGAAGTTACTTTAGAAGAAGTGATTGACGCGATTCAAGAAATTCGCACATTACAACCGTACCCTTGCCAAATCGATACGTATGAAAAAGTAGACACTTTAATTCCTGATGTGATGATTGAACGTGATGGGGATGCGTTATTTTTCGCGATACACCCGACTTATGCGCCGACCATCACATTTCACCAACCTGAACATTGGCAACAATACGATGACGAAGCGAAACAGTTCGTACGCGACCAACAACTGCGCTACTACTGGCTAAAACGTAGCTTAGAAAAACGTTACGAAACATTACATCGCTTCATGACACATGTGATTGAGCGACAACGTTCTTTTTTCTTACAAGGAGAAACAGAACTTCAACCATTGACGATGCGTGAAGTAGCAGAACAATTAAATGTTCATGAATCAACAATTAGTCGAGTAACGATGAATAAATGGCTCGAAACACCACATGGAATTTATCCGTTCAAACAATTATTTCAACCAAAAATTCAAACGGCTACAGGTGTAGTTTCTCGTACGAAAGTACAACATTTAATTCAACACTGTATTGAGAAAGAAAATCCAAAAGCGCCACTCTCGGATCAACAAATCGCATCGCATCTCGCATTCCAACATGAAATTAAAATTTCACGTCGCACCGTTCAAAAATATCGAGAAGCGTTAGGCATCTCCAGTTCTCGTATGAGAAAACAACTCGTTTAAAAAAGACAAGTCGTCCTTCCCTCAGGACACTTGTCTTTTTGTTATGTGTATAATTTAATCGCTTTTCGTACGTCTCGCTCTTTAATTTTATAATGCGTCGCTTGCCAAACAGCACGACCACCGCTTAAAATGAGCACTTGAGGAGATTCGTGGCGCACGCCTAAATCCGCTTCAATCGCATCGCTCACCTCTCGATCTGTTTGTACGATGACGAGATGGACAGGTACGTCACTTTTTTTCATAAATGTCGACATTTGTTTATGCGCAGGCGGGCTGACGACACATGTCGCACTAAATTTGAAAATGATTTGGGGCGACTGCTTCGATTGCTCCAAAATTTCTCGCCATGCGGGAATCGACTTAATTTGCTTCATAATTGCTGACATTTTCAATCACCTGTTTATATGTATTTATTTCTATTGTACACGTGCTCTCACGTTCTATTGACCATTTTGCTCAAAATAGAAAGGAAATTGTATGAGACAACTAACACTCTTTTTAATGACACCGATTATTTTCATTCTTTTTTTCACATTTGCCTTTATTCAATTAGGCGGATATGTTCAATCTGAACGTATCTTGCCATTTGACCATGCAATTATTCAAACTGTGCAAGGATGGGAGCAACCGTGGCTTACGAACGTGATGTTAACGTTCACGACAATTGGCGATGCGTGGACTGTCGTTTTATTTTCTGTCGTCATGACACTTGCGCTTTACCGCTATCGTCAAACATCTCAACTCATCTTATTCGTCACAACGATGATCGGAAACGCTTTGTTGAACACTTTATTAAAACATAGCTACACACGAGAGCGTCCACTCATTCACCGACTGACGGAAATTGGCGGATTTAGCTTTCCGAGCGGTCATACGATGATGGCCCTCAGCTTTTATTTTTTAGTCGCTTATGTAGCGTGGCAGTACATACATACGATAAAAAGTGGTATTTTCCTTTTCACTTTCGCTTTATTTATGACGAGTGCGATCGCAATCAGTCGCATTTATTTAGGTGTCCATTATCCGAGCGACATTATCGGAGGACTGTTCGTAAGTAGCGCTCTTTTACTCGCTACGACGACCGTTTATCGCCTTTATCAAAAACGCATTGAAAAACAATTTGAACATTCGCAATTGTAGCTTTTCGTTGGTACACTAGAAGTATCATTCACTTCGAAAGGGGAAACAAAATATGCACAAGTTAGCTTGTACGAACAATGCCATTTATGCGTTTAGTAAAGACAATGAACCGATTTTAACTGTAGATAGTGGTGCTACTGTTGAAATTGAAACGTACGACTGCTTCGAAAACCAAATTCAATCGAATGACACTCAAATGGATGCGCTCGATTGGAACCGCATTAACCCAGCGACAGGTCCTATTTACGTAAATTCAGCGATACCTGGAGACGTCTTAAAAGTGACGATTGATCGTCTTGAAATCGGCTCACAAGGAGTGCTCGCAACAGGGAAAGGACTCGGGATGCTCGGAGATGAACTCGATGAAATGTCACTTAAAGTATTACCGATTGAAAACAATGAAGTCGTCTTTGACGATCAATTACGCATCCCACTCAATCCGATGATTGGCGTAATTGGCGTCGCTCCTGAAGGTGAACCGATTTCTTGTGGAACCCCACATCGTCACGGTGGGAATATGGATACGAAACTTATTAAAGAAGGTGCTACCATTTACTTCCCTGTCTTCACAGAAGGTGCGCTCTTTGCGTTAGGCGACTTCCATGCGGCGATGGGCGACGGTGAAATTGGTGGCTCTGGCGTTGAAGTTCCAGGGAAAGCGACGGTCACATTAGAAGTGATCAAAGGACAATCAATTGAACATCCGATCATTGAAAACGAAAACGGTCTCGCCTTTATCGTCTCTGCGGAAACTTTAGATGAAGCCGTACAGTTAAGCACAAAGCAAGCTGTCCACTTTTTAGCACGACGCGCATCACTCTCATTAGAGGATGCGACAGTGTTGATGAGCGCTGCGGGCCAAGCGGAAATTAGCCAAGTTGTCGATCCTTTAATGACAGCGCGCTTCATCGTCCCACAATATATTTTAGATGCTTACAAAATCAAATTATTTTAATTAAGATTGGACACCTCTCATGCCGAGAGGTGTCTTTCTCTCACAGAAAGGAACATCTTTTATGAAACGATTTCTCACAGTTTTAGCATTCGTTTTTCTTTTAACAGCTTGTGGTGGAACTGACTTAGAACAAAGTGCTTTAAAAGTCATCGGTAAAACACCAGGAGAAGCAATTAAAATTACGAATGGCACTGAACAAGATGACGCGATCATTATAGATACACAATGGGCTGACCGAGATGTGCAAGGCGTATATACGATTAGCGACACGTACGAACCGTTCCGCTATTTGGACGAAGGAATTTTGAATGCCTTACGTGAGCAAGGTAATGTCACATCTCCAATGATGAAACTCGCTGTAGAAGAAGCTAATTTTTCGATTCCGTTACAACAAGCGTACATCACTCAATACGATGCCAATTTCGAACAAATGTCGGACGAGCAAGCTGTCATCGACAAAATACAAGAAGCCTACACTTCATCTGAACATGTTATCGTACAAGATGCGTTCAACAATCCGATACACTTTTTCGAGACAGACGACTTTTTAATCATTTATGAAGGTCAAGCGATTCACTATGTCCCGCATTACACACTCTTTGAAGCGATGAAAAAATAAGAACCTTCTTTTCTACTAATTCTTTTACATTTCTATTGAATTCTTTTAAATTTCAATGATTTCGTAAATATCGTTTGCAACTAAATGAACAGGGGTATACAATCTTGCATTATTGACTTTTTAAAGGAGTTATCGAAATTATGTGGAATGATTTTAAGGAATTCGCGTTTAAAGGGAATATTATCGACCTCGCTGTCGGGGTTGTTATCGGTGGAGCATTCGGTGCTATCGTCACTTCTCTCGTAGAAAACATTATTACACCACTCATCGGGATGTTGCTCGGTGGTGTTGACTTTTCAAGTTTAATGTTTGGTAAAGGAGATGCAGCGATTAAATACGGTGCTTTCATCCAGTCGATTATTGACTTCTTAATTATTGCGTTCTCGATCTTCATGGCTTTACGTGTCATGATGAAATTTAAGAAAAAAGAAGAAGTAGCTCCAGAGCCAGAACCAGAAGTAGATCCACAAGAAGAGTTATTACGTGAAATTCGTGATTTACTCAAAAAGCAAAACTCTTAATATAGTATATTAACCCCCTTATGAAACGAATTTCATAAGGGGTTTTTCATAGCTGATATTATTTTACGTTAGCACTTTCATCGTGAGCTGGAACAATAAAATAACCGTCACTGTGCGCAACAGCAAGTTAGCGAGTTCTGGTTTAATGACTTTCGTCAACTTCAATCCTAAATAACCACCGATAACCGCTCCTCCACTCACCGCAAAAGCAATCGGCCAAATCATTTTTCCCGAAGAAATATAAAAAACGAGCGAACCGATACACCAAGCGAGCAATGACGTACGTGTAAAAGCGACTGACGCAAAGTATGTTAGTTGTTGGCGTGCATACATGTAAATCGATAACGTACTACTGCCTGGACCAAACATGCCATCATAAACACCAATTCCGATAATTTGCGCAGATGTTTTCGCATCTAATGTCGGCTCAACTTCCTTTCCAAATGTATTTCCTTTCATGAAGGACATCATAAAAGCGAAAATCATTAATATCAGAGCAATCATCGTCATCACTTCCTCGGTCGATATGACAGCTAATGCTCCTCCGATTCCTCCTCCAATTAATCCTAAGATGAATACTTTCTTTATATATTTTGTCGCAATTTCTTTTTGACTCACAATTTGCACGACATTTGCCAAACTGCTAAAAACAGAGCCTACTTTATTCGCTCCTATAGCAGAATGAATCGGAACCCCCATGAGTAACATCGTCGGTAAACTAATGAGTCCTCCACCTCCAACGAGCGTTCCGATTAAATGCCCCGCTAAACCTAAGAAAAAATAAATGACATAATCCACAAACTCATCTCCCTATACAATCTGACCTATCGTAAACAAATTATTGATTTTTCGCAATACTTTATTCGCAATTATATTTTCACACATTTTTCATAAGTTTGAGGAACTAGCAATTTCTGTATAGGTGTTATTGCGATACATGTTGTTCGATGCTATAATTGAAGAACATACGTAATTATGAAAAAGGAGTGAACGTTTTATGTGGTTTTTATACATCATGTTCTCACTATTCGCATTCATCATCCTCGGTAATATCGCAGGAATCGCACGTACAATGGCTAACCATAAATAAAAAAATCGCAGTGAAATGACTGATCATTTCTACTGCGATTTTTTTAATGAGAGACTAATTGCTTTCGCTTTCGATCTTCACGACGCTTCGTCGCTGTCTCAAATAAATGCTTTTCAAACTCAGTTTCAGGATAAACGCCTGCAACTGGTGTCGGCTTCTTATGTTCATCCATTGCGACGAGTGTTAAAAATGATTGTGTCATCGCTTTATTTTCACCCGTCAATAAGTTTGTCGCATGAACATTGACAAATACTTCCATTGAAGTGCGTCCTGTTGAACAAACGATTGCCTCTAGTTCAAGTACATCTCCGACAACTGCTGGTTCGATAAAATCGACCGAATCAATGGATGCTGTGACGACTGCTGTTTGAGCGTGTTTCATCGCTGTAATAGCCGCAATCTCGTCGATATACGCGAGTACACGACCTCCGAATATCGTTTGTTGATGATTTATATCTAATGGGAGAACGAGTCGCGTAGATACTGTTCTCGAATCATGCATCGGTTTCATTTCCATATTGATCACCCTATCTGTTCATTTTCCTATTCTAGTATACAACAATTCATCAATATTTTGTCTTTTAATGAGAAGTTTATCCTTTGTAAACCCTTACATATCAATACTTTTGATTATTTCTTAGTCTTTAAAAAGAAATATATATACTTTTATTACCAAAACATTTATTTAAAGGAATACGCATCTTTTTTCAATAATGGTATACTGTTGTTATTATGAATAGGTTAGGTGAAACGATGAGAATTAATAAATTTTTAAGTGAAGCAGGAATCACTTCACGTCGTGGAGCAGATAAATGGATTGAAGCAGGACGCATTACGATTAACGGGGAACTCGCTCAATTAGGGAGCCGTGTGTCGGAAAGCGATGAAGTTCGAGCGGACGGAAAATTAATTTCGACAAAGCCGAAGCGCGTTTACTTAATGTTGAATAAACCAGTAGGCATTACGAGCACAACGGAACGTCATATCGAAGGCAATGTCGTCGATTATATGAACTATCCGACGCGCATCTTTCATATCGGACGCCTCGATAAAGATTCAGAAGGATTGTTGCTTATGACGAACGACGGAGATATCGTCAATGAAATTTTGCGTGAAGAACATGGACACGAAAAAGAATATATCGTAACTGTCGACCGTCCTTTCGATCAACAATTTATCGAGACGATGGAAAGCGGCGTACCGATTCTTGGAACGATGACAAAGCCTTGCAAAGTGAAAAGACTCGGAGCGAAAACATTCAATATTACACTCACTCAAGGAATGAATCGCCAAATCCGTCGTATGACAGAAGCGCTCGGCTACGATGTCGTAAAATTAAAACGTACACGAATCGTCAATATCGAACTCGGTGATTTAAAATATGGCGACTGGCGGGAACTGACAGAGCAAGAACTGCAAACATTGTTCCAACAACTCGAGTACACACCCGCTCATGAATGATAAATAAGCATACAAAAACAGCTTCCCCACTCCCGTTGGAAAGCTGTTTTCTATTGGAACTGTTTATTTATTTCTTGTATTGCCTTCTTTTCATCTAACGAGTTCTGGCTCTAACATTGTACCAGTTTCGTTCAAACGTGTATGCCATGAAAATGCTTTTTCTAAAATATGTGGTGTTTGGCCGCCACGTTCACATGCTTCATTGAAGTACTCCATTAACTGTTCACGATACATTGGGTGCGCACAGTTTTGGATAATTTTCGGTGCACGTTCACGTGGTGCAAGTCCACGTAAGTCTGCATATCCGTGCTCTGTTACGAGTACATCTACATCGTGCTCTGTATGGTCAACGTGTGAGACGAATGGAACGACGGATGAAATGTCGCCGCCTTTTGCTACTGATTTCGTTACGAAAATCGCAATGCGTGAGTTTCGTGCAAAGTCACCTGAACCACCGATACCGTTCATCATTTTTGTACCTGTTACGTGCGTTGAGTTAACGTTACCGTAAATATCGAACTCTAACGCTGTATTGATCGCGATCAGTCCCATACGACGAATCACTTCTGGTAAGTTTGAAATTTCTTGTGGGCGAAGCATAATTTTGTCTTTGTACGGCTCTGGATTTTCGAATACTGTTTTCATTTTCTCTTCTGAAATTGTAATCGATGCACATGATGCAAAGTTAACTTTTCCAGCGTCGATTAAATCGAACATCGCATCTTGTAACACTTCAGAGTACACTTCTAAATTTTCGAACTCTGAATCTAATAAGCCGTAAAGTACAGCGTTCGCCTGTGAACCGATACCCGCTTGAAGTGGTGCTAACTCATTCGTTAAGCGCCCTTCACGTACTTCATTGCGTAAAAAGTCGAGTAAATTTGCTGCCATCGTTTCAGTCTCTGCATCTGGCCCTTCGTTTGGTGATGGTGAGTCTAAATGATGGTTGAAAACGATACCTTTAATTTTCGCTGGATCCACTGGAATTCCAATCGTTCCTAGGCGATCGCTCGGTTTCGTCATTTGTACAGGAACACGTTCTCCGTACATGCCGATGTCGTAAATATCATGCATTCCCTCAAAGTCAGGCTGTGCTGTGTTAATTTCAACAATGACATTTTTCGCATGTTCTACGAAAATCGATGAGTTTCCGACAGATGTCGTTGGAATAATCATGCCGTCTTCTGTAATTGCTAATGCTTCAACGATTGCGAAATCAATTTTCGGAAGTACTCCTTGACGTACAACTTCAGCTGTATGTGATAAATGCTGGTCGACGAACAGTAAGTCTCCTTCATTGATTTTGCCACGCATCGTGCGGTCTACTTGGAATGGTAAACGTTTGTTCACAATGCCTGCTTCCGCTAACTTCTCATCTGTTTCAAAGCCGAGTGACGCACCTGTGAAAACGTTTACTTTAAATCCGTCAATATTGCGCGTACGATCTACTAATGCATGTGGAACCGCTTTCGCATCTCCTGCACGTGTGAAACCACTTAACCCCAATGTCATACCGTCCTGAATCCATGATGCAGCCTCTTGTGGCGTAACGACTAAATCCTGCAACGACTTCAAACGAATTCTTTCCATTTTGTTTTCCATACGATCACTGCTCCCTTTTTTCACAAATTCGTAATATTTACTTTGTACATAATATGATACAATATATTACCTTTTTCGCGACAATTGTTGACTTGAAAACGTTTTTATAGCATGAAAGAAGAAAAAAATTAGTCTGAGCGACAGGTTTTTTGATTGAAAGGCATGTTTTGGTGTTATTATACAGAAGTTGTTTTTACCACTCTGTATTGATACAGAATGACAGATGAATGTGAAATTGATGTGGAATTCGGAGTTTAAAGAAGAAATGAGATTCGCGGAGTATAACTCTTTGAATCTCATTAGATCATAATTAGAAGCCTAATAGCTTACGGAAATAACTTGAATACGATTGACTTACAGGGATTTTTGCTCCGTCGCGCATCGCTAAAACAAAAGTAGAATGTGTATCTGGGAAAATTTCTACGATATGCTCAACGTTAACGATAAATGAACGGTGACAACGAATAAAGTTCGTTCTCGGTAAAATGAATTCAAAGTTTTGAAGTGAGTTTTTATGCGTTCCCGATACTTTCTCTGATACGACGAACGTTTTACGATCCTTCACTTCAATGTATTGAACGTCTTCAAATGGGACAGGAATCCATCCATCTGATGTTTTTAATGTGACGACTGATTTCCCTTCTGTGTACGAAGGATAAATTGCCATAACACAACCTTTAAAATGACCGTCCTCAAATGGAACCGCTTGTCCAAAGTACGGCACCCCAAACATATCTCTTTGGATGAAGTCCGATACTTTTTGATTTTCATTGACAGCTCGGTACCCTAAAGTGCCAGGTTTTAAAGGCTGTCCAGGTTTAATTTTTAAATCGACACGCTTGCTCGGTTGATAGTACAAATATTTTTCGTGATCCGTTAGTCCAATGGACACTTCCTCCGAAAATAATTGACTCATGACGGAAAGTAAAGATTCAATGTTCAACTTATCCATCAGTCATTCCACTCCCCTTCAAATAAATGGTGATTTACTATTATCTCCTATTATATATCATTTTCCGTGGAAAAGAGAGTTTTTATATACTTCACGCATTTGACACATTCGGAACGAACCTTAAAAGGATACCTCCTATGATGAATAAAACAACTAAACTAAAGACCCCATAAGCAGTAGAACCTGTAAGTTGAGCCGTCATTGCGACGAGGAGTGGCCCCATAATGGAAGCGAACTTACCGAAAATATTATAAAACCCAAAAAATTCACTCGCTTTTTCTTTCGGAATAATTTGTGCAAAATAAGAACGGCTCAAAGATTGAATGCCTCCTTGGCTCGTCGCAACGAGCATCGCTAAAATCCAAAAATCGAGTGCTGTCTTTAAGAAGAAAGCATAAATGCAAACGAGGATATATACGCTAATTCCGACATAAAGCATCCGTTTCGGTCCGTGCTTTTTTGCTAGTCGTCCATACAAAATAGCGAACGGTGCCGCAACGAGTTGTGTGACAAATAAAACGATGAGTAAAGTCGTCGCTGAAATATTTAAGTCTGTACCGTAGGCCGTTGACATCGCAATGATTGTTCCTACACCGTCGATGTAAAAGAAATAAGCGATTAAAAAAATAAAAACGTGACGATATTGTGGAATTTGTTTCAATGTAGACCACGTCGTCTGAAAACTTGCCTTCACTACTCGTGGTGGCTTCGGCAATCCTGATTGCTGTGTCACATGGCGCAACATCGGAATTGTAAAAGTCGCCCACCAAAGTGCCGTAATGACAAATGCTAACCTGCTCGCCGCACTTGTTGAAAGAGAGATCCACTCCATTTGAGCAGAAATAATAATGATAATACTCAATAAAAAAGGAATCGTACTTCCGATATAGCCTAATCCAAACCCTTTTGCTGAAACATAATCCATTCGTTCATACGTTGTTACATCCACTAAAAAAGAATCATAAAAAATATTCGCTCCATGAAAACCGACAGCTGTGAAAATATATAAAATAAGCAACAGCAACCAATTATCAGATGGAACGAGCGCTAAACTAAATGTTGATACAAAACCTATTGTAAAAAAAGTGAAAAATAATTTCTTTTTCATCCCTTCATAATTCGCCACCGCTCCTAAAATAGGACCTAATATCGCCAAAATCAATGTGGCAATCGATACTGTATATGCCAAATACGCAGTAGAATTGACAGCTTCTACTCCTTGCTCGGTCGCAACGCTTTTAAAGTAAATAGGAAAAATAGCTGTCGTAATTACAACGGAATATGCAGAGTTCGCCCAATCATACATTATCCAACTTTTCTCTGTTTTGTCTCGATTCATTTCACTCACCCCTCTTTTGTTACTATAGAACTACAAAAGAACATTAAAATTAGTATTAAAGTTGTTAAAAACATGTAAAAGTGATATATTGTATCTAAATATAATATTAAAAACTATCTATTTTAAAGGACGTGAATCCGTTGTTACCAAAATTGAAACAGTCTGAACAATTACTTAAATTAGTCAATGAACAATTTTATATGATCATCGTCCGTAGCGACGGGACTATTTTAGATGTGAATGAAGCCTTTTTAAAAATGACCGGATACGAACGCGAACAATTGCTCAATCATCATTGCAATCAATTGGCGTTTGAACGCTTTACAAATTGGACACAACTATTAAGCGAACAAGAAAACACAGTCATTCGAGGAAAAAAAGCAGACGGTGAGACATTTTCAATGTACGTATCTAGAATCGTCATCCATAACGAATCAGAAGATGACTTTAAAGCTTTATGGATCGGTTCAGACGTTACAAAAGAACAATTGCTATTTGAACAAAACAAAAAAGAAAACCATTATTTAAAACAAGTAGAAGAAGCACTCCATCTTTCTTCTATCATCTCTGTCATCGACCACGACGGAAAAATTACTTATGTCAATGAACGCTTTTGTGAAATCTCTGGTTATTCGGAAGATACTTTACTTTACCAAACACAACACTTTTTAGACTCTGGCACACATCCCCCTAGCTTTTTCGATGAAATGTGGGAAAAGCTAAAAGACGGGCAACAATGGACGGGTGAAATTTGTAACAAAGATGCAAGCGGAAAATTATTTTGGGTGCATACAATTGTCGTTCCCTTTTTAAACCCCGACGGAACGCCTTCAGAATTTATTTTTATTCAAACTGATATTACCGATCGAAAGAAAGCTTTACGTAATGATTTTCAACGCACTGTGCGACATTTGCAAAATATTATTTTTAAATATAAAGTGAAAAATCGGACTAATTTAAAATTTACGATGCTGGAAGGACAACTTTCAAAAGAACTAAACATTTCCTTATCAGACTTGAATCACCTACACTTTGTGAAAATATATGACGAAAAAGAACGCTCTGCCATTTTGCGCAATTTATTACGCGCGTCATTTGGTCATCAAGTGCAATTCGAGCTGACTTATTTAAACTATACAATTTTAATTTACTTATCGCCAATTATAGTAGACGGCATCGTTACAGAAGTAGTCGGTACAGGAATTGATATTACAGAGCGGAAACAAGCAGAGGAAACAATTGCTTATATGGCCTATTATGACAGCTTAACATCCTTACCGAATCGCCAGTTATTAGAAAAACTTGTAAATGAACGAATCGATCAATATCGACCGTCTTTAAACAATGGATTTTCCTTAATGTTTCTCGACTTAGATCGCTTTAAAAGTGTCAATGATTCGATGGGCCATTTAATTGGTGATCAGCTGTTAATCGCAGTCGGAGAACGTTTGAAAAAATGCGTCCGCCAACATGATATCGTCGCTCGACTAAGCGGTGATGAATACGTCCTCGTCATTTCTGAGACGGATGAAGACAATATTCGCACGATTGGTGACCGGATTGTCCGAGAAATATCGAGCAATTTCACCATCGATAATTACGATATTTTTGTCACTCCAAGTATCGGGATTAGCATTTTTCCTAAAGATGGTGACGAATATGAAACTTTGTTACGAAACGCTGACTCAGCAATGTATTTAGCGAAAAAAACAGGGAAAAACAATTATCAATTTTTCACAGAGCAATTACGCGATGAAATGATTGAAAAAACATTACTCGAAATGGATTTAAGACGCTCATTAAAAATCGAGCAATTTACATTACTGTTCCAACCTCTCTTCTCTACTGACACGACAGAAATGGTTGCGGTGGAAGCTGTTCCCATTTGGAATCATCCGAAACGAGGTTCAATATTACCAAATTTCTTTATTCCAATTGCAGAAGATGCTGGATTAATTTTACCGTTCAGCATGTGGTTTTTACGCAAAGCTGCAATTCAATTAAAACAGTGGCAAGAAATCGGTCATGAAAATATTGAAATGCATTTAAAAATTTCAACACGGCTTTTCGAGCAGCCTTTCTTCGCAAAAAATGCGATTGATTTAATAAACGATATTCAACTTGACGCAAGCACGTTAAACTTAGAGATCTATGGGGAAATTTCTATTAATTCAGATGAACTTAAAACAACAATCCAACAATTACGCGATGCGAGATTCAATATAACGATTGGTGGTTTTGGATCAAGTCACGTATCATTCGGATCTGTAAGTTCTTTACCCATTTCATACTTGAAACTAGACTCTAGCTTCATCCAAACGTTAACACCTACCCACCAGTTTGCGATTCAAACGATTAATCAGCTGACACAAAATCTCGAGATCCCGATGATCATTGACTACGTTCAAACTGAAGAGCAAGCACAATTTGTAACAACTTTAAAAAACAGCATCGTTCAAGGGAATCATTGTTCACCGTTATTATTACAAGAACAATTCGAAACACAGTTTTTGTTCCCTCAACTTATTGATCCTTCTCACTAACTCATTCCCCGGCCAAACAATTGAAAGTCTGGCCAGGATTTTTATTCTCAACGGAAAATCATGTACTGATTATTATCAATATAATCGAAAGCCCTTCCTTCTTTAGTTCATATTTGTCATAATATAATGAATAAGATATTTGAAATCAATTCATACAAGGAGCTACGCGACATGAATATTAAACATAAATTACAAATTAGTTTTGGTGCTATTTTAGTATTTTTACTCATTATGTCAGCAATGGGAATTATGCATTTAAAACATAATGAAAAAATTATGCTACAAATTCAGTACGACGAACAGATGGTGAGTGAGTATGATAACCTCGCCTTCCACACGGTCCGTGCCAATGCGGCAATTCGAGGATATATGTTATACAATCGCGACAACATGAAAGCGAACCATTATGAAATTCGTGAAGAATTACATACAGCATTAAATCAATTAATTGAACTCGGAGCAGCAGGTGAACAGTTCGAACAATTTAAACAAGATTTACATGCTTGGGAAACAGCAATCGATGAAGATGTAATCACTTTAATGGAAAGTGGTAATGTAGCGGAAGCTCGTGAAGCGGCTCTTCCTATTTTAGGACAGCAAGCGATGGAACTCGTCACATTCGGAAAACAAATGTCCAATGAACAGACAGAAGAAATCCATGCACTTATCGCAAAAGAGAACGACACGGTCACAAGCCGTATGACACAAATGACAATCATCGTCATTATCGCAGTTGTCGTCAGCTTCATTATTTCGACAATCTTCGGGCAATTCATTACACGTAACATTCGTGAGATGGCTTCGAAAATGGAACAATTTGCTTCAGGAGACATGACTGCAAAAGTTCAAGTGACGACGAAAGATGAACTCGGTCATTTAGCTGATTCTTTCAACACGATGACCGAGCGACTGTCTCACGTATTCAAACAAGTGAGTGACTCATCTTCACAAGTTGCACATACATCAAGTCAACTGACCGCTTCAAGCAATGAAGTGAGCAGTGCTACTGCGGTCGTCACAGATGCGATTCAAGATATTTCGAACGGAATCGAATCACAACATCAATTGACAGACTCTGCAAACCAGCATTCCATCGATATTTTACAAGAGATGGACTCCATGAAAGAACGAATTGAGACCGTTCATAACTATACATCCGAAACGAATGCCCTTGCGGAAAAAGGAACGAATGTTGTTCACAACATAAAAAATCAAATGAATGTCATCTCAACAAACTCTTCTTCTTTAACGGAACATATGACGAAGCTCGGAACGAATACCGATACGATTGTAGATGCTGTTCAAACGATTAAAGACATCGCTGATCAAACGAACTTACTCGCATTGAACGCTTCAATCGAAGCAGCACGTGCTGGTGAACACGGAAAAGGTTTTGCGGTCGTCGCATCAGAAGTACGCTCATTAGCCGATGAATCCAATCAAGCAGCCGAACAAATTGAAGCGATCGTTCAAGCGATGATCCAACATACGGACCATGTGTTACGAGATATTCAAACGAGCGAACAAAATGTCGACGACGGACAACGTTTAGTTGACGACGCGACGATTGCTTTCGACAATATTGAACGTGCCATTACGACGGTCCAAACCGAAACGACAACGGTTCATCAAGCGATTCAAAATGTCTTCACTGGCATCGAACAACTCGTCAATGAAATTGATCACATTAGTCAAGTTTCTTACGATTCGACAGAAAATGTTCAAAACGTCGCAGCGTCTTCTGAAGAACAAAGTGCAGCGATGCAAGAAGTCGCACACGCTTCAGAACAACTCGCTCGCATGGCGAACGATTTAAGAAATACAATCAGCCAATTTAAATACGAATAACACACGTGTTGATTAGCCAAAATCACGTAACACTTTTTTGATAAATCATCCGAGCTGATGACAAGATTT
>NZ_JBHTJF010000005.1:0-2500 GCF_042675605.1 Savagea faecisuis | reverse complement strand
TAGGTCCATATTCTTTACTTTTAAATCATCGTTATCAATCCAGTTATATAGGGTTTTCGTGCAAGGAACGGAATCGAATGTATTTTTTTTGCATGGCCCACAACAACGTCGGGTGACCAGTTGTCTTTCAATATTTTCTTCTTAGCGAATAATATAAATTCCCATGAAGCCATCAAGATAGTCGGAGCACCACAGTTTCTTCTGTTCTCCTCATAAACACGTGCACCAGCGTCAGGAAAGTATTTCTTGTAGAGTTTACGATTGGTATCGATTTGTTCGACTGTGCCCCGCTTTAGTTCTCGATTAAAGTGACCGTTATAAAATATGTTCACTTAATTATGACCCAAGAAGTCACAATAGTTACTTCATTATATCAAAATTCAATACTATCATAGCCAAATATATTGGATTTTCCCCTCATTTGATAAAGTCGCCACATTAACCATCGAAGATATGGCTGACATCAAAATGACAACTAGAAAAAGTGAATACATCATAGGTATTGCTAAGTTAATGAAAAATGGAGAACTGACAAAAGAGAAATTACTGAGTATGGATGAATTTAAGCAGGTAGAAAATGCGTTGATCAAAATTCGTGATTAAAAGAAAAGGACCAATTTTGAACTCTCTTAACAAAATTGATCCTTTAATGATTTTAAAAATCTCTCTGAGAACGTTTATATACATTCAAGGTAATCAGCCAACTAATGACAATGATTCCTGAAAAAAGTAATAGCAGATTACTATACAAATAAGTTGATTGATCAAGGTCCATAGGTAGCAACTTCTGATTCAGTAAGCGTACAGATAATAAACCACCAACAATTGCAATACCTATTCCCTCTGATAAAAAACTGGTAAAATTAAGCAAACTCATTCCGGCACCAGCTTCCTTTTGTTTCAAACTACTTGAAACAATTGTAGATATAACTGTTTTGGTGAATGACAGCCCACCAAAAACAAAAACTAATATAATTGTCAGTAACCATGGTGTTACTTCTAAAAAAAAGGCAGCAGTTAAAAAGCTAACAGAAAGAAATGTAACTCCGATGTTTAACACGTATAAAGGACCTCTTCTATCAACAAGTATCCCACCAATGTAGCCGAAAATAATGACACTCATTGTTCCAGGGAAAATAATTACACTTCCGATTTCGGCAGTACTTAGCTGGTGAACATCTTTCATCATATAAGGAACCATAGAGACAAACCCTGCTACTGTTCCAAATATAATTCCCCCACAAAGAACTCCAATCATAAAAGGTATATTTTTCCCTAATCCGGGATCAACAAAAGGATCTGTTACTTTCCTGATATGTTTTACAAATATCAGGAATG
Organism: Savagea faecisuis; assembly: GCF_042675605.1. NCBI lineage: Bacteria > Bacillati > Bacillota > Bacilli > Caryophanales > Caryophanaceae > Savagea > Savagea faecisuis. The sequence continues at coordinate 1,162 of NZ_JBHTJF010000005.1, read as the reverse complement.
ACAGCACGCTAACGATAAGAAAAGAAATGCTATATGATGTTGTAAACAACATAAAAAATACAATGCCTACAGACATTAGTATAATTCCTTTGATATCAAAATGACCTTTTATCCTTACTTCTTTCTTTAATAATTTCATAAGAAACGGAACAGTGATAATTGTTATCATAGGAATGAGTAGAAGATAGGACCAATGAATATAATGGGCTATCATTCCACCAATCGCTGGACCGACTCCTTCTCCCATGGCTACTATCGATCCAATAAGACCAAATGCTTTACCCCTATTTTCCTTTGGAATATAGCGCGCAACTACAACCATTACGAGTGCTGGAAATGCAGCTGCACCAGCCCCTTGAATAAAACGAGCCATAATAAGTAAGGAAAAGAAAGAATGGCCAACAAACCCAATTACCGACCCGAAACAATTTATTATAATTCCAAATAGGAGTAACCTTTTGATGCCTAATTGATCAGATAGCTTTCCATATACAGCTGTTCCAATGGAAAAGGTTAACATAAAGGCTGTGTTCACCCAGCTTGTACTCGCCGGTGATTTATTAAAATCATTTGCAATATCAGGTAATGAGACGTTCAAAACCATTTCATTTAATACGCTAAAAAAAGATAGAACGCAAAGCCAAATTAAAATTTGGTTGTGTCGTAAATTTGATTGTGAATAAGACGTATTCACATTTCGCCCTCCAATAATGAGGGTAGACGTAGTTTATAGGGTTAATGATACGCTTCCCTCTTTTAATTGAACCCTGTTACATTCATTACACTTCATAATTAATTCCTCCTAAACTTGATTAAAACATTTTACCACATATAGAATAAAATTTAAACCTAAATTGCAATATTAAATGCAACACTTTATGTGAAACCACTATATAAGGTTTTTATGTCAATTTGTTGATTATGTGGCCTAGGCCACACAATCAACGAATTTCGCAAATTTTCCGGGGGAATGTATTCATCCAATTGGCAACTTCTGCAATGCGCTGGTCTGAGTATGCATGAATCGGTTGCCCTTTCTTTATAAAACGTCTGAGTAGCCCATTATGACGTTCATTCGTCCCTCTCTCCCAAGATGCATATGGATGCGCAAAATAAACATCTATTCCCATTTCTTTTCCTTGTGCGCTAAGTTCACTAAATT
>NZ_JBHTJF010000004.1:0-12475 GCF_042675605.1 Savagea faecisuis | reverse complement strand
AAGAGGTCACACCTGTTCCCATACCGAACACAGTAGTTAAGCTCTTTAGCGCCGATGGTAATTGGGGGTTTCCCCCTGTGAGAGTAGGACGTTGCCAAGCTTTACATATGGAGGATTAGCTCAGCTGGGAGAGCACCTGCCTTACAAGCAGGGGGTCGGCGGTTCGAACCCGTCATCCTCCACCATATTTTATGCCGGTGTAGCTCAGTTGGTAGAGCAACTGACTTGTAATCAGTAGGTCGAGGGTTCAACTCCTTTCGCCGGCACCACTTTAAAGAGCCATTAGCTCAGTCGGTAGAGCATCTGACTTTTAATCAGAGGGTCACAGGTTCGAATCCTGTATGGCTCACCATTTTTCACGAAATGTCCGCAAGTAAGCGGGTGTGGTGGAACTGGCAGACACGCTAGACTTAGGATCTAGTGCCTTCGGGCGTGGGGGTTCGACTCCCTTCACCCGCATTGTAATCATTTCGCGGAAGTAGTTCAGTGGTAGAATACAACCTTGCCAAGGTTGGGGTCGCGGGTTCGAATCCCGTCTTCCGCTCCATAATAGTGCCGGGGTGGCGGAACTGGCAGACGCACAGGACTTAAAATCCTGCGGTAGGTGACTACCGTACCGGTTCGATTCCGGTCCTCGGCACCACTATTAGCGCCCGTAGCTCAATTGGATAGAGCGCTTGACTACGGATCAAGAGGTTAGGGGTTCGACTCCTCTCGGGCGCGCCATTATAATTTATAAAGAAGTCGGGAAGTAGCTCAGCTTGGTAGAGCACATGGTTTGGGACCATGGGGTCGCAGGTTCGAATCCTGTCTTCCCGACCATTATTTAGGGGCCTTAGCTCAGCTGGGAGAGCGCCTGCCTTGCACGCAGGAGGTCAGCGGTTCGATCCCGCTAGGCTCCACCATATTTCAATTATAGTTTTCGTGGACAAACATATAAAATCTTGGCGGTGTAGCTCAGCTGGCTAGAGCGTACGGTTCATACCCGTGAGGTCGTGGGTTCGACTCCCTCCGCCGCTACCAAGAGGACCTTTAGCTCAGCTGGTTAGAGCAGACGGCTCATAACCGTCCGGTCGCAGGTTCGAGTCCTGCAAGGTCCACCAAATTATAATACCTTTTTGTTAATATGTGGAGGAATACCCAAGCCCGGCTGAAGGGATCGGTCTTGAAAACCGACAGGGGTGTCAAAGCCCGCGGGGGTTCGAATCCCTCTTCCTCCGCCATTTTATTTTAAAAAATGGTTGCATAACAAAGAAAAGTATGGTAAGATAGTTATTGTCTGAAAAAGTTATAATATTAACGCGGAGTGGAGCAGTGGCAGCTCGTCGGGCTCATAACCCGAAGGTCGCAGGTTCAAATCCTGCCTCCGCAACCAATAGGTCCCGTAGTGTAGCGGTTAACATGCCTGCCTGTCACGCAGGAGATCGCGGGTTCGATTCCCGTCGGGACCGCCATTTTTATAAATGGTTCAGTAGCTCAGTCGGTAGAGCAAAGGACTGAAAATCCTTGTGTCGGCGGTTCGATTCCGTCCTGAACCACCATATGTATGCGGGTGTAGTTTAGTGGTAAAACCTCAGCCTTCCAAGCTGATGATGTGAGTTCGATTCTCATCACCCGCTCCAAATGGGCCTATAGCTCAGCTGGTTAGAGCGCACGCCTGATAAGCGTGAGGTCGGTGGTTCGAGTCCACTTAGGCCCACCATTTGTTTATATGAATCCGCAGTAGCTCAGTGGTAGAGCAATCGGCTGTTAACCGATCGGTCGCAAGTTCGAGCCTTGCCTGCGGAGCCATTATTTGGGGAAGTACTCAAGTGGTGAAGAGGTACCCCTGCTAAGGGTATAGGTCGCTAACGCGGCGCGAGGGTTCAAATCCCTCCTTCTCCGCCAGATAAATATTGGCCCCTTGGTCAAGCGGTTAAGACACCGCCCTTTCACGGCGGTAACACGGGTTCGAGTCCCGTAGGGGTCATCCTTAAAAGTATCTTACGAATATTCGTAAGATACTTTTTTTATTGTATCGTAAAACGATTCGTATTCATTTTTCGTAAAAGAGTGAATTTGTAAAATCATGAAGCTGTTTCAAGTGGCTTTCCATAATACTATTGAAAATGACTCGATTGAATTCCTCTTTCATTCCAAGTAGAGGGAGTGATCTAGTCTAGCTTTGTGTATCTAAGCAATCTAAAAGAGGTTCTTAGCCATTCCCTCAAATCAATCATATTTTGGATTGGAACTTTTTCAGTAATCCTCTTAATAACCTGCTGGACGCCACACAAGTCGAACCATTCGCCATTGTAAGAAGTCGTTCGCTCGTGTCGATCTCTTCTATATGTTTTACATTCACGATACAACCTTTATGGCAACGGTAAAAATACTCGCTCAGATTTTCATAATCTTTTAATCGGCCAGGGAATTCAATTTGTTCATTGTGTAAATGAAGGACGAGCTTATGCGGATTCGGCGAAGCCTCAAAAAAGTAAATCGCATCATGGTCGATATTGCGAATCCGAGAACCCATTTTTATTTGAACGACGTTGACATCAGCGTCGTTCCCTATTTGTAAATAACGTTTATGTGCTTCTTTTAACACGTCTAATACTTTATTTTCCCATGCATTTACTTCATCTTTAATAATAAAATCTAATGCAGTGGAGCCAGTATAGGTGTATGTACAGACACGACTTAATATTTTTGTGTACAACATATTGACATAGATTCAGTATTTAAATTATTTTCACTTTTTTAAATTAGGAAGTGACAGTAAATCATCTGATTAAAATTTGAATAGTAGAAAGTTAAACAAAAAATGAAAAGAGCCCATCGGATGATGTCGTGTCCTATAAAAAATCCACCTTTCGAGCTGAAGGTGGATTTTTTATATTAGGAAAGTGCGAATTGAATGAGTAGAGCAAGCCCGAGAGATGTAGCGAACAATGTATTCGTTACACCTGTGTTTTTCATCGCAGGCATCACTTCTAATGGATTTTCTGATTGCTTAAATGTACGTACTGCTTTGATCGGTTTTGGAATGGTGAGTAAGACGATCAGTGCCCATGGTGTCACATGTTGCGATAGAACGAGTGCGATGACCCAAATGTAAGATAGTGCGAAAAGTGTTGCGTATACACGCACTGCATTTTCTCGTCCGATTAAAATTGCCATCGTTTTACGTCCGCCTTTCGTATCTTGTACGATGTCCCGAATATTGTTCGCTAACATAATGTTCGCTACGAGGAACATGCTCGGAACGGATAGAAGGATGGCATCTGTCGTCACTTCACCTGTTTGAATGAAATATGAAATGAGCACGAGTAACATTCCCATAACGAAACCTGAAACAACTTCACCAAATGGCGTGTAAGCGATTGGGAAAGGACCTCCCGTATAAAAGTATCCAATCGCCATTGAAACAATTCCAACGACTGCCAGCCACCAAGAAGTTTGGACGATAATATAAATTCCGATTAAAAAGGCAATGGCATAAAAGGCTAGGGCAAGTTGTAATACTGTTTTTGGCTGAATGCCATTTCGTACGATCGTTCCTCCAATCCCGATAGATTTTTCATTATCGAGCCCAAGTTTGAAATCGTAGTATTCGTTAAACATATTCGTCGCACTTTGAATGAGTAAACTTGCGATGAGCATCGCGATAAAAAGGCCAGTATGAAAATGACCGTCTCGTAGAGCGATCATCGTCCCTAAAAAGACAGGGGCAAATGAGGCTGTCAATGTATGAGGACGTGTTAATTTCCACCAAATGCGCCAACCTTCATCTTTTTGTAATTGTTCGTGCACGTTATTCTCTCCTTCATGAAAAATGATTCCTTTCTATTGTACTGTATATTACGAAAAAGTGTCACTGCCTCGCCTCGTTTTTTTGATAAAGTCATCCGTTGGCGGTATAATTTGAATGTAGCGTAATCGAACGTCATGATTAAAAAGTGAAAGCTTTCTACATCGGAAAGCAGTACGGAGGGAACCTAATGTGTAAACGTTTGACGTATCGTCAACTTCAACAACAGAGCGATAACCGCCGGATCTATCAAAAAACGATGCCGTGGAATGCGCAAGACGGATTATCGCTGTTGAAGAAAAAAAGCTTAACAGAAGATGCTTTTTTTTATTGGCAAAATGAGAATGATTCAGTAGAGATGATCGGAATCGGAGCGACGCTTTTATTGCAGTCGGAAGCAGAAGAAGAACGATTCCAGGAAATTGAATCGAGCGTGCGTTTATTGCGTCAACGAGCAGAGGATGACTTTTTGTTATTCGGTAGTTTTACGTTTGATGCAGCGCATGAACCATCACCAGAATGGGACGCTTATGAAAATGCATTATTTATCGTGCCAACTTATTGTGTTCGAAGAGAAGGAGATGTGTGGTCTCAAACGACTACTATCTATTGCGCCCCAGAAGAAAAAGACGAACTGTTTAATCAACGAGCAGAGCAGTGGGAGCAGTTGCAGCGAGAAAAAGAAGAAAATGCAACATTCGTGACGTACACGAAACTAGAAGAAAGACAAGTGGAACAATATCGAGAAAGTATTCCTCAAATGACATCGCTCATCCGTGAAGGAAAAGCGCATAAAGTAGTACTCGCTCGTTCTTTACGATTGCAGTTTGAGCAAAATCCTCAAATTGCATCGTTAATGGAACAGTTAAACGAACAGCAGAAAAATAGTTATCGTTTCGCTTTCCATATCGATGATTCAACATTTATCGGAGCGACTCCTGAACGTCTTATTAAAGTGAACCGTAGTCAAGCAAATTCTGAAAGTGTTGCCGGCTCGATTCGTCGAGGGAAAACGCCTGAAGAAGATGAACAACTTGGCGCATCATTATTAGCCGATGAAAAAAATCGAGAAGAGCATCATTATGTCGTAGAAATGATTGAACCGATCTTTCAAGAGTTGTGTGAAACGTATACGATGCCAGACCGTCCACAACTATTGAAAATACGAGATATCCAACATTTGCATACACCGATTCAAGGAGAGATGAAAGAAGATGTGACGATTTTACAGTTTATTGAACGATTACATCCGACTCCTGCTTTAGGTGGTGTACCGACGAAAGTATCGCTTGAATACATTCGTCAATTTGAACGTCAAGATCGTGGATTATATGCAGCGCCGATCGGTTGGTTTGACACAGAAGGAAACGGTGAATTTGCGGTAGCGATTCGTTCTGCTTTATTAAAAGACAACGCGGCATATTTATATGCCGGCGGAGGAATTGTGGCAGATTCGAATGTAGAACACGAATATCAAGAAACGTGGAATAAATTTTCACCGATGTTACGTATATTTGGAGGAGCGCGAGAAAATGATGAGTAGTTTAACGAAGTATGTGAAACGTATGACGAATAGTATTGTAGCGAGTGGAGTGAAACATGTAGTCATTAGTCCAGGTTCTCGCTCTACTCCTCTCGCATATGCTTTTGCGTCTCATCCTCACATACAAGTTCATATACAAGTAGATGAGCGCTCAGCAGGTTTTTTAGGGTTAGGACTAGCGAAACAATTTAAAGAGCCTGTCGCTTTGCTCTGCACGTCTGGAACGGCAGCTTCGAATTACATGCCAGCTATTACAGAAGCGCATTATGCGAGAATCCCGCTCATCGTGCTCACCGCAGATCGCCCTCATGAATTGCGAGAAGTAGGAGCACCTCAAACGATTGACCAAGTGAAAATGTACGGTGATTTCGTAAAAGCGAGCATCGATTTTCCTTTAGCTGAAGAATTAGAAGTGTCGTATCGTTTTGTAGAACGACAGTCAGTGCGATTAATTCAAACAGCGACTACACATCCGATGGGACCTGTTCATTTCAATATCCCATTCCGCGAACCGTTGTTAATTGACTTTGATTTAGACGTACCGTCTCTGTCGTATGAACGTCAAATGGTCGGGAATGTTACAGTGACAGAAGAGCAGAAGCAGATGTTAGAAGAAATGCGTCAAGAGGAACGTGGAATGATCGTTGTCGGTGAGTTAGAGATACCGATAGAAAAAGAACGTTTTTGGCAATTTGCTCGCCAGCTCGGATGGCCGGTACTCGTTGATCCGATTTCACAATTGCGTACGGAAGTGCCGGACGATGTGATGTGTATCGAACAATATGATGCATTATTGAAAGATGAATCGTATCAACAAGAGGTGCGACCGGATTATATTTTACGCATCGGTGCACAACCGACTTCTAAGCCGTTAAATCAATTTATCGCGAAAAGTGATGCGTGCCTCATTACGATAGATGCATCACCGCACTTCCGTGACTTTACAGCGATGACGGCCATTCATTGGCAAATGCCGACCGATGCACTGTTTAGTTGGGAAAGTACGAATATGCCTGTCCGTCCGTATGCGAAACGTTGGATTGAGGCGAATGCGATTGCACAAAAGCATGCGCGTGCTTACGCTGGAAATGATGAAGGAGCGTATGTGAAAGCATTAGCCGAGCATATTCCGACTGGAGATGTGCTCTTTAGCAGCAGCAGTATGCCAATTCGTGATCTCGACACATTTTTCTTGCAGACGGATCGTGATATTCCAATACTTGCTAATCGTGGCGCCAACGGGATTGATGGCGTCGTTTCGACGGCAATTGGCGTACAGCGAAGAGCGGAGCGTCATACGTGGTTATTAATCGGAGATCTCGCCTTTTTACACGATGTGAACGGACTGCTTGCGACACGATATGGTGAGGTCGACTTGACGATTGTCGTCATAAACAATGATGGTGGCGGAATCTTCTCTTATTTACCACAGTCGACAGTTGAAGCACATTATGAGCAATTGTTCGGCACACCGACAAATTTAAAGTTTGAGCATATCGCTCACCTGTATGAAGCACAATACGATCATGTGGATACAGCAGAAGGTTTTGTACAAGCTTTACAAGCTGAAAAAACACAACCACTCCGTATCATCGAAGTCGCGACGAATCGTTTTGACAATGTGGCACGTCATCGTCAATTGTGGGCAGCGATTAACGATGAGGTGAACAGAAAATGAGTTTATTTGTCGAAACAGTAGGTGATTCGAGTAAAGAACCTATCGTATTTTTACACGGTTTTACAGGAAGTACGAAAACGTGGTCACACGTTATGGAAACATTGAGCGATACGCATTATTGTATCGCGGTCGATTTAACAGGACATGGACAGTCCCCAATAGAAGATGATCCTAATCTTTATGCGATGCATATTCAAATCGAACAATTGCACGATGAAATTACATCACGCACGAACGGTCGTTATACAATTGTCGGATATTCGATGGGAGGTCGTATCGCTCTTGCTTACGCTTTACGTTACGGGAAAGAGATGCGTCACTTACTTTTAGAAAGTGCATCACCTGGTTTGCGTACAGAGGCAGAACGTCAAGAGCGACGAGAGCGAGATGAACAGTTAGCAAATCGCATCGAGCGTGAAGGTGTTGAAGCATTCGTCCGTTTTTGGGAAGAGATTCCTTTATTTGAAACGCAAAAGCGTTGTTCCAAAGAGATTCGCCAAGCAGTTCGTAAAGAACGTCTCAACCAAAGTGCAGTCGGGTTAGCGAACAGTTTGCGCGGTATCGGAACTGGCGCTCAACCTTCCTATTGGGACGCGCTCCATACATTGACCGTGCCGACGACATGTATCGTCGGAGAGCTTGATCCGAAGTTTGTTCAAATTGCAAAACAGATGAAAAAAGAGGCGCCTGACATTCAAATTCGAGCAGTTTCTGAAGTAGGTCATGCGATTCATGTGGAAAAAGAGCGTGAATTTGCTACAATAGTAAAGAGTGAACTAAATGTTAATTAGAGGAGGAACTCAACAATGACTCGTACATGGGAAACAATTCGTGAATACGAAGATATTAAATATGAGTTTTACAACGGGATTGCAAAAGTGACGATTAACCGTCCAGAAGTACGCAACGCATTCCGTCCAAAAACAGTAATGGAATTAATCGATGCCTTTTCACGTGCACGTGACGATAGCCGAATCGGTGTTATCGTTTTAACAGGTGAAGGTGAAAAAGCATTCTGTTCAGGTGGAGACCAAAAAGTGCGCGGACACGGTGGATATGTCGGTGAAGACGAAATTCCACGTTTGAACGTATTAGATTTACAACGTTTAATCCGTGTAATTCCAAAACCAGTTGTCGCGATGGTTGCAGGATATGCAATCGGTGGCGGACACGTATTGCACGTCGTCTGTGACTTAACAATTGCAGCGGACAACGCAATTTTCGGTCAAACAGGTCCGAACGTCGGATCGTTTGACGCTGGATACGGTTCAGGCTATTTAGCACGTATTGTCGGACATAAAAAAGCGCGTGAAATTTGGTACTTATGCCGTCAGTACAATGCGCAAGAAGCACTCGATATGGGGCTTGTGAACACAGTCGTTCCTTACGAGCAACTCGAAGACGAGACTGTTCAATGGTGTGAAGAAATGTTAGAGAAAAGCCCGACTGCTCTTCGTTTCTTAAAAGCAGCGATGAACGCAGATACAGACGGTCTTGCAGGACTTCAACAAATGGCAGGAGACGCAACACTCCTTTACTATACGACAGACGAAGCGAAAGAAGGACGCGACGCATTCAAAGAGAAGCGTAAACCGGACTTCGATCAATTCCCACGTTTCCCATAGGAAGCGAGCTATATAAAAGAGGAGAGCGCCTTACCGGGCTTTCCTCTTTTTATTTTTCAACGAAAGGAGGATGAATATGTTACCGAATTTTTTAATGAAACGGGTACAATTGACACCTGATCGAAAAGCGTTACAAACAAGTACTGTAACGTATACGTTTCGACAGATGATGCAAGAAGCGGACCTGCGAGCTCGATCTTTGTATGCACAAGGGGTAAGATCTCACGCGCGAGTCGCATTACGAGCACCTTCTACGGTAGACACTTATTTAATGATTCAAGCTTGTCTTCTATTACAAGTTGAGCTCGTTTTACTAAATAGTCGTTTAACGCGCGAAGAAATTGATTACCAATTAGCCGACGCTGAAGTATCGCGCATTATAACGGATGACTTTTCGTTTTTTGAAGGATGTGCGATTCCGCTTATTGCACTTGATGACATACGAGAGGGACCGGCTGTTTCGTTTCCTACGCAAATGGAACGAGATGCGACGGCATCGATCATGTACACGTCAGGGACGACAGGTTTTCCGAAAGGGGTTCGTCAAACGTATGGGAATCATACAGCGAATGCGATGGCTTCCGTCACGAATCTCGGATTTTTACCGACCGATTGTTGGCTCTGTGCGATGCCTTTATTCCATATTAGTGGATTGTCGATTGTGATACGCTCTTTATTGTACGGAATGCCAGTCTACTTGATGGAGAAGTTCGATGCGTTAAAAAGTGCACAGCTCATTCAAGAAGGAACAGTGACGATCATGTCTGTTGTCGCACCGACATTGCGGGCAATCATTGAAGAGATGGAACAACGAGAGTGGCAAGCTTCGCCGAAATTCCGTCTTATGTTAGCGGGTGGAGGCGTCATTCCAGAATCGTATATTGAACGAGCGAATAGCCTTAACCTTCCGATCATTCAAACGTACGGCATGACCGAGACAAGTTCTCAAACGGCTACTTTGTCAAGCGAAGATAGTTTACGTAAACTTGGATCGGTCGGGAAACCGTTATTTTTTAACGATTTGAAAGTAGGTGCGTCGAATATACCGTATGAGCACGGTGAGATTTATGTGCGCGGTCCTCACGTAACACCGGGTTATATCGGGAAGTTTGCGGACAACTCACCTTTACAAGATGGTTGGTTAGCGACGGGGGACCTCGGATATTTTGATGAAGAAGGGTATTTATACATACTCGATCGCCGTAAAGATTTAATTATTTCAGGTGGAGAAAATATTTATCCTGCTGAAATTGAAAAAGTACTCGCTCGTCATGAAGCAATTATAGAAGCGGGAGTATGCGGTGTCCCGGATGATCGGTGGGGAGAAGTGCCTGCTGCGTATATCGTCTGCGATAGCGAAGTGACAGAAGAGGAGATTATCCAATTTTGCGCCAAACATTTGGCGCGTTATAAAATACCGAAACATATTTATTTTTGTGAAACATTGCCAAGGAACGCTTCAAACAAATTGTTACGAAGAGAGTTGAGAGCATGGAACCATTCAAAATCGAACATGTAAAAATGAGCAAAATTATCGTCCCGTTAAAAAATCCATTTCAGACGAAATTGCAACATGTACAAGAACGTGAAGCAATTATCGTTGAATTATCGACGGGAGACCAGACAGGATTAGGGGAATGTGTCGCTTTTACAACGCCATGGTATACAGAAGAAACGATTAAAATGGCATGGTTTGTCATGAAACATTACCTCATTCCAGAACTTTTGAAAGCGACTTTTACGCATCCAGATGATTTGACGAATTATTTTTCGCATATTAAAGGGAATCGCATGGCGAAAGCAGCGATTGAACAGGCGTTATGGGATTTATATGCAAAGCGTCAACAACGTCCATTGTATGAAGTGTTAGGCGGCTCACGCACGGCAATTGATGCTGGCGTTGTCGTCACGTGGCAAACGGTGGAAGAATTAAAACAAAAAGTAGATGAAGCGGTTGAAGATGGATATACGCGAGTGAAAATTAAAGTAAGTCCACAATCGGATGTGGAAGCTTTAACGGAAGTCGTTCAAAAGTATCCAGATTTATTGTTTTTCGCAGATGCGAATAGCACGTTTACAAGCTGTCCAACGGTCATTTTAGAGCGCTTTGATGCGATTGGTTTTCGTTTATTTGAACAGCCTTTTCGTGAAGATGATTGGTTAGATCATCAACGACTGACTGAAAAATTTACAACGCCGATCGCGCTTGATGAAAGCATTCGTTCTTATGCGGATGCGAAGCGACTCGTGCGGATGCATGCGGCAGACTGCATCGTTTTAAAGCCTGGACGAGTCGGGGGAACGTCTCGATCAGCCAATGTCATCCGTTTTGCGAAAGAGCATGAAGTCGATGTGTGGCTCGGCGGAATGATCGAGTTCGGTATTTCGAAGGCTCACAATTTAGCGCTCGCTTCATTAGACGGAGTCACATTGCCAGGAGACTTTAGTGCTTCTAATCATTTTTGGGAGCAAGATATTATTCAGGAGCCTCTCACCGTAGAAAAAGGAAAAATGCATATTATTGAAGCACCTGGGATTGGTGTTACTTTAAATGAGGAAGTTCTTCGTTCGTACGAATATAAACGTTTTGAAAGTTAAAAAATACGCGGAGCCATGTAGACGGCTTCCGCGTATTTCATTTAATCGTTCAATGCTTGGCGCAACACTTCAATATTGCGTTCCATTAATGTGAAGTATGTTTCATTCGCTTGTAAGTCTTCTTCTGTTAAAACAGATAAGTTGTGTAAAGTTAATGATTCAGCACCAATTTCCTTTTGGACTACTTCTGTTAATTTACTTGAAACGTTTTGTTCAAATAAGACGTATTGAATGTTTTCTTCTTTCGCTTGTTGAACGAGTGCAGCTAATTGTTTTTGTGACGGTTCGCTTTGAGAATTTAATCCTGCTACTGAAATTTGACGTAAGTGGTAACGGTCTGCGAGATAGCCGAAAGCAGCGTGTGAGACGAAAAATGTATCACGTTTCGCTTCATGAGCCATCGCATCGAATGATTCGTCTAACTGTTCTAAAGAAGCGATCACTTTTTCATAATTTGCTTCCAACTGTTCCTCGTTTTCAGGTAATGCAGCGACGAGTTCTTCTTTAATCGCTAATGCGAGCGACTGGCTCAATTTTGGTGAAATCCAAACGTGTGGGTCAAATTCGCCGTGGTCGTGATCATGTTCTTCATGGTCATGTTCTTCGTGTGCTTCTTCATCATGGTCATGTGCTTCATGTCCGTCTTCGTCATCGTGATGATGATGTCCTTCTTGCAAGTCGTTTTCGGGAATTTTTTCACCTGTTGCGATAAATTTAACCTTTTCTTGAGCGAGTGTTTTTTCCGCTTTTTCAACGAAACTTTCTAATCCGAGTCCGATATAGAAGAAGAGGTCAGCATCTGCTAAGCGCATCATATCTTTTTGTGTCGGGTCGAAACTATGTTCATCTGTTCCTGGTGGATAAATCGTATCGACTTCAATAAGTTCTCCACCAATTTGTTCTGCAAAAAATTGTAACGGATACACAGTTGTGTATACATTGAGTTTATTTTTATCGTTCTCTGCGCTTTCTGTAGAGCTTTCTTTCTCATTATTTGACGTACCACATGCAGCGAGTGCAAATAGAGCGATAAATAAAATCCAAAGTTTTTTCAATGTAAGTACCTCCAAAATTCAAATAGTAATGATTACGATTTGTAAATATGATTTTACGGCATGTTTTAAAAAAAAGCAAGAGGAATTTTAAAAGAAGGGAATAAAAAAAGAAACCCTAAATTGCAATATTAAATGCAACACTTTATGTGAAACCACTATATAAGGTTTTTATGTCAATTTGTT